>NZ_JACJSN010000011.1:0-141056 GCF_014698135.1 Limnothrix sp. FACHB-881 | reverse complement strand
AGCATTTCCCACTGGCAGCCAGTGCGCTGGACGTAAAAGATGCCATTGAGGATTTCTCGGAAATCAACTTCTATCGGATGTCCAAAGCCTTTAGGAGCGGGCAGCAGCGGCTGGAGGAGCACCCACTCATCATCGCTCAAATCACTGGGATAGGCTTTGCGGGTAGGATTGGCAATGACCGGGAGACGACTCATGAGCTGGGTGATGCTTCGGGTAGGTCTAGCCTAAAACCGGATTTAGAGCTACCAAGTCGGCTTTAGCTTCTCTTCATAAATTAGCTCTTAACAATTAGCGTTCATTACTCCTGGAACGCAACCAGGTTGATAAAGGACAATCTTTGGGTTGAGGAAATTGATAGGAGCGTTGAATACCTGCTGCGACCCAGTTAATTCTTGCGATAGAAAGGGAATTTGCCAATAATTTAGAAAATCAAGGTTTGGGGGCGGGTGTTGCGCCCCCGTTGTTTGGATGGGTTGTTTGGATGGGCGTTAATCAGATGGACATTTAGCCGAAAACGCGGTGCTCCAGGCAGGGCATTTGGCGACGGACTTGGGCCAGTCGATCGGGGTTGATTTCCGCGATCGCGAGGCCCACCGGATCCCCCGCGTCGGCCAAGATTGTGCCCCAAGGATCAATAATCACCGCGTGGCCATGGGACTGGCGGCGGCCGTAGTGGAGTCCCGTTTGGGCCGGGGCGATCGCGTAACAGGTGTTCTCGATCGCCCGGGCTTGCAGCAACACTTGCCAATGATCCTTGCCCGTGTAGGCCGTGAACGCTGCGGGCACAAACAACACATCTGCACCCTGTTTGGACAGATGGCGATATAGCTCTGGAAACCGCACGTCATAACAGACCGAGAGACCCAAATTGCCCAAATTGTCCGATCGATAGAGGGGCGGCAAGTGGGAACCGGCCAACACCGTTTGCGATTCGCGGTAGGTGTTGCCATCGGGCAAATCCACATCGAACAAATGCACCTTTTCGTATCGCACCACGGAGCCATCGGGATCCACCAGCAGCGCCGTGTTGGCCACCTGGTTGTCCGGCACTGGCACGGGAAATCCACCCCCCAAAATGGTGACCTGATATTTCTGGGCCATGGTTTTCAGGAATTTTTCGCTGGCGGCGGCGATCTCGCTGGCCTGGGCGAGTTTTGCGTTTTCTTCGCCCAAAAAGGAGAAGTTTTCCGGCAGGCCAATCAGTTCTGCCCCCCGGTTCACGGCCAGATCAATTAAGTCTTCGGCTTGGGCCAGGTTGTGGGCCAGATCGGGCTGGCTGTTCATTTGGACTGCCGCCGCCAGGTAGGACTTCATAGGTTCAGATCGGTTTAACAACAGGAATTAGGGGCAGATAGCCCGCATTAGATTATCCGTAAATTCTTCCCATTCGTTGCGTTCAGTTACACCCAAGTCATTAACCATGCCAAGTCCGAATGGCAGATTGAGCCGCAGGGAAGACGGATGGAAGGCGCACGGGAGGCGCATGAATTGTTTAAGAAATTCCGGCCGATCGCCCCTTGGCCCGATTCATGATAGGTTTATGGCTCTTTGCTGGACACTAGATGTCAGCGAGCAGACCCTTCATGCTGCATTTCGCTGCTGGAGTTGTGTTGATGATTGGAGCGTGATCGACCAGACCAGCATGGAATCAGGGTCTTGAGGAATCTGATGACGGGCCGATCGGCCCAGTCCAACCTACTGACGGGGCCAACGCAATGGCGTGAGGGTGACCCAACTGCCCGATCGCTGCCCTGGGTTTCGGGGCTGTTGCGTTGATTTTGACCGGGTTTTTGTGCGCTGGGTCGGGTTCGATCCGTTCAATCGAACAAAGACGGCTAGAATAACTTCGCTGCACTGGTTGCCGGTTGTGGCGATCGCTGCCCCAGCAGTCAATGCTATGCAGTCAACCTATGCAGTCAACCAGTGCAATCGAATGGTTGCCATCGAACTGAAGTCGCGGGGCAATACACCGTTGGGGGTGTTGGGCACAGGTGGAATCGCTACCGGTGACCTGCGATGGGGGTTCGATCGAGATTCGTCCAGAGGATGTCCACCGTGGAAAAATCGCTCGATGCGTTCTGGGGTCAGGTTTTGGATCAGCTCCAAAACCAACTGAGTCGGCCAACGTTTGAAACTTGGATCAAAACGGCCATCGCAGAGCGCTTAGACGATCAGGCTTTGGTGGTGCGGACTCCCACGCCCTTTGCTCGTAATTGGCTGCAAAAGTATTACCTAAAAGCTATTTCCCAGGCGGCCCGCGAAGTGCTGGGCCATGAGGTGGAAATTCAGATCGTGGCGGCCCGGGGTGATGAAAGCGTTGGCGGGGCGATCGACCCGGAAGCCTTTTTGCCGCCACCGGAGCCGATCGCCGATCCCCCCAGCGCCCCACCGATCGCCAGCCCTGCCCCCAGCGATCGGGGCCGCACCGCCACGGAACTGAACCCGAAATATACCTTTTCGCGCTTTGTGGTGGGGGCCAACAACCGCATGGCCCACGCGGCTTCCCTGGCGGTGGCCGAGTCGCCGGGTCGGGAATTTAACCCCCTGTTTTTGTGTGGGGGAGTGGGACTGGGCAAAACCCATTTGATGCAGGCGATCGGTCATTACCGTCTGGAAACGGATCCGAATGCCAGAATTTATTACGTTTCCACCGAACAATTCACCAATGATTTGATCGCCGCCATTCGCAAGGACGGAATGCAGCGGTTTCGGGAGTTTTACCGCGCCGTTGATGTGCTCATTGTGGATGACATTCAATTTATTGAAGGTAAAGAATATACCCAAGAAGAGTTTTTCTATACCTTCAATACGTTGCATGAAGCGGGTAAGCAAGTGGTGTTGGCGAGCGATCGCCCGCCCAGTCAAATTCCTCGGTTGCAAGAGCGGCTGTCGTCCCGATTTTCCATGGGCTTAATTGCCGATATTCAACCGCCGGACTTTGAAACCCGGATGGCCATTTTGCAGAAAAAAGCCGAGTATGAAAATATTCGGATGACCCGCGATGTTATTGAATATATTGCCGCTAGCTATACTTCCAATATTCGGGAATTGGAAGGGGCCCTAATTCGCGCGGTGGCCTATATTTCGATCTCGGGATTGCCGATGACGGTGCAGAACATTGCGCCGGTTTTGAACCCGCCCGTGGAAACGGTGGAAGCTTCGCCCGAGTCGGTGATTCAAATTGTGGCGGATGCGTTCAATATCTTGATCGAGGATTTGAAGGGCAATTCTCGCCGCCGAGAAATTAGCCAAGCCCGTCAAATTGGGATGTATTTGATGCGGCAACATACGGATTTGAGTTTGCCCCGAATTGGGGAAGAATTTGGCGGCAAAGATCACACCACGGTGATGTATAGCTGCGACAAAGTGGCGCAATTAAAGGATGCGGATCCGGAGTTTGCCCAAAATTTGCGCCAACTGAGCGATCGAATTAATTTGGCGGCTCAACCTCCGGCTCCACCAACGGCGAGTTAAGGGCATTCAGTTAAGAGTATTTCCGATTGCGGTAGGATAATCCCACTCTGTTTCATGACCATCAGCAGCCCTTCAGCAGTCCTATGAGCGAAATCAACAGTCAAGTTCAACGGGTTTCGGGTACTGGTTTGCCGTTACGCGGTGATGACATTGACACCGATCGCATCATTCCGGCTCGCTTTCTGCGCTGTGTCACCTTTGATGGGTTGGGTGAACATGCCTTTGCGGACGATCGCACCCAACTGAACGGCGAACATCCTTTTGATCAGGCTCAATACCAAGGGGCCAAGCTGTTGGTGGTGAATCGTAACTTTGGTTGTGGTTCCAGCCGCGAACATGCGCCCCAGGCGATCGCCCGTTGGGGCATTGGGGCGATTGTGGGCGAAAGTTTTGCGGAAATCTTCTTTAGCAATTGCGTGGCGATCGGGATTCCCTGCGTCACGGCTAGCCATGAGGATGTGTTGGCGTTGCAAGGGGCCATTGAAGCCAACCCCAGCGCCTCGGTGTCTTTGGATTTGGTGAATCTGACCGCTGAGATCGGAGACTTAACCATCACCGTCACCATGAAGGAAGGGCCGCGCCAGGCCTTCCTCAGCGGCATGTGGGATAGCTGCGGTCAATTGGTCAGTCAAGGAGAGGCCGTGCAGGCCACTGCTGGCCGTTTGCCTTACCTGGCTTGGGCCTAGGGCCTGTCGTCTTGCCCCCTACGATCTCGCCACGGTGGAATCCGGGTTGCAGACGAACGGGAAAGCCCCGATTTCCTAATTGCCAACTCCAAGCTCGCTGGCATCGATCACCGGGCGCATGGGCCCCAACTGGTCTTGGCCGGTGACCGATAGATCACTGTGGCACAGATAAAGCCGATCGCGGCAACGCCCCAACAGGTCATGCACCACCCGATCGAACCGATCGAGGTCTGCTTGTTCCTCGTCGTCTGGGGTGCGGCGGCGACCGTTCCAATCTTGCAGAAACAGGGGTGAGCCGAACAACACCGCTGCGCCCCCCCGGGGCCAAAGGGGCGAGGAGGCATCTAGCCAAAAGTGCCAGCGGTGGGAAAGGCGAGCGGTGCGGTACTGGAAAATATTGGCGAGGGTGATGCCGCTGGGGGCCGGGTTCAGCACTTGGCTGGGGAAGGGGTTGGCGGCGATCGTGCCGCGTCGTAACAGAGCAATGAATTTGTGGATGGTTTCCGTTTCCGGTGCTTGGGGATCAATGCGGTGGCTGATGTCCCAATAGCGATGGGCGGCTTCTAGGAGTTCGCGCAGGGCGGCCAATTCGGCGGGATCCAAGCGTCCCCCATGCCACAAAAACTGCTGAACGGCGCGATCGAGCACAATCAGGGGGCTGCGAACCAGG
Source organism: Limnothrix sp. FACHB-881 (assembly GCF_014698135.1). Lineage (NCBI taxonomy): Bacteria > Bacillati > Cyanobacteriota > Cyanophyceae > Pseudanabaenales > Pseudanabaenaceae > Limnothrix > Limnothrix sp. FACHB-881. Next base: position 136,226 of record NZ_JACJSN010000011.1, on the reverse strand, counting down.
CGTTGGCGGAGTTGTTGCTGTTGCTCGCTAATCCACGATCGTAGCTTTTGATAGGCCATGGTGGCTCGGTAGCCCAACCGATCCCAACGGGCAAAGACTTCCACGGGCAACAGTTCCGGCCGCTGTCGATCGGGACGGAAGCAGTGATCGGCAATCAGGCCAGCACGCACGGGATCGATCGCCCGGCGCAGGCCCGTGGGGCTGGTTTCCGCCAAGTCCGGCAGCGCCAAATCTAACTCCGCTTCTGTCCCGATCGACCCGGCCCCGGTGGCCGCCGGTTCCGGGGTAGCCAACCAAGGATCCGGTTCCGTACTCAGCCCCACCAACATTTCCGCCACATCTTCCCGATTTAGCCAGTCGCCCAAACCCGGATAAACCAACGTCCACAGGGTCAGGAGCGATCGCACCGTGGGCGAACTAATCAAAGGGCGCTGGTTGCCCAACAGGGTTACGGGTAACCCCCGATCGCGCAGGATGGAGGCCAGGGTGTAGCCCGCGATCGAGTCCAAACCGGGACTAATCACCGCAATGTCCTGGGGTTGGAGGGCTTCCGTTTGGACGGCTTGCACAATGGTTTCGGCCGTTTCCCGCAGCAGTTGGGCCCGAGCAATGGTGGTCAGCACTTGCACCGTGGGGGGCCAGGCCTCGGCCCAGGGGGCGATCGCAAAGGGTTCCCGCGCCACCGTGCTTAGTAACGGAGCCACCCGTTGCACCAAATCGTGATTCGCGCGTCCCAAATCCAAATGATCGGTGCAGCGATCGGCTAAGGGCTGCAAGGCCACAGGATCCGCGCCCAACCCCAAGCGGCTGGCCCCATCCCGATTGTGGGTGTAGCCGGCCCAGGCCCCGCCTTCTTGCAACAGAGTCAGCAGCCGCCCTGCCAGGGCCGGAAAATCATCGGTGTCATCGGCCAACACCACTTGATAGCGTCGTTGCAGTCGATCGAGATAGCGCGGATCCGACAGCAAAAAGTGGCCATAGAGCCAACTCACCAGCCCGTAGGTGAGCAGACCGCGCCGCAAGCACCAGTCTCGCCACTCCACAATCAGAGCGCCCGCCCGATCGACCCAATTTCCCGGCAGTTCCACCGCTGCCGCTGGCCCCAGCCCTTGCACCAGCCGATCGGGAATTTCCGCCAAATCCGTGCCACTGTTGGCTGCTAACTGCAACAGATCCAACAGCCGCCGCACGGCCCGCTCTCGCAATGGCTGGGCGATCGGTGCATCAGGGTTTTCAGCCAGCGCCGGGCCCCACAACTGCCCCGCCAGTTCCTGTTCATTTTCCGGGCGCAACAGCAGCGGAAATTGCGGCACAAACCCCGCCCGCTCCGCCAGCAACGGATAGAACAGCATCACCTCCTGCTCAAAAAACCCCAGGGGGGTGGTGCAGTCGATGGCTGGCCAACCCACCGCCGCCAATCGCTCCATCAGGGCCCAACGGGTTTCGCTGCTGGCCGCCAGGGCCAACACCCGACTTCCCGGGGGCAACTGATCCCGCAAACCCTGGAACCAATCCACCAGGGTTTGGGTTTTGCCGCTGAGGGCCCCGCCTGTAATCCAAATTGATCGGGCGATCGCAGCCGGGCGATCGGGCGCAAACGTGGCGGAGGCCGGGAAATGGTTAGCCACAAGCACGGAAAAATGATGGTTTTGCTATGATACCGATCGCCCAGTGATTCCAAACGATCACCCCAATACCCAAGCCTCAAGTCCCGCCCCAGGGTTGCCCTTTGGGTCTCGTTGGGCAACTGCGGTTGTGGGGTTAAATAACGGCTCGGAATTCCCTGAATTTTCCTCAGGGAAAGATGTCAACCTGTCAGCCCGATCGCTGGCCACAGCATTTCAACCGCCTTTGAACAATATGAAGAATCGGTGGCTTCCGGGTTTGCGATCGCTCTGGGCGAATGCGGGGAGTTGGTATGAGTCCACCCCAGAACGGGCGCTCAACCAGGCCTATGAAGCGGCCCTCGCCATTCGGGCCCTGGAAGATCGCTACTTCGAGGGCAATCCAATCGACCTCGACAGCACCCGCTACGGTGACAGCACCTGCGATTACTTTCGCACCGAGCTGCAAAAACAACTGAAAATGATCGATGTGCGGTTGTGGGAATTCAACAGCAGCAATGCTTTTTTGGATTTTGGCACCAAAATGATCGGGATTCCCGGCCGCAAAACCGAAGCGGGCCTGAGCAATCCCAACGCCCCGATCGCCACCAGCACCGACGCAAGCGGCCGACGATTTTCGGAGCCGGGCGATCGCTCCTTCATCGTGCTCAAAAAACTGGAGCTAATTGACAATACCTTGGATCGCTATGTCCACGGTCGATCGGTCGATCGGCTGGAACTCAACAGCGACAACCTGCCCGCCACCCCGGAGGAATCGCCGCCCGTCACCGCCACCACCACCGCCGCCCTAGACCAGTCCCGATCGTGGCAGGCCGCCGCCAACGCCGCCAAAATTCGCCCCAAGCGGCCCTCCAGTTGGCGAACCGGGGCCCTGAACGTGGCCACGCGCAACATTTCCGGCGGAATGCGCAAACCCTCCGCCACCGGCAGCACCGGCCTCATTCCCCGATCACTCCTCACCACCTTCGATCGTGTGCGGCGCGACCTGGACGATCGTTCCGAAGAAGAAGTGCTGCAAAACTATCGCACCTCCAAAGTTCGGACGATCGTTTCGCTCAAATTCATCTTGCTGCTGATTTTGGTGCCCCTGTTGGTGCAGCAGATGTCCAAAAACTTCCTGGTGGGGCCGATCGTCGATCGGGTCTATCACCCCAGCATCAACAACGTCTTCCTCAACATGGACATGCAAGAAGAAGCCATGGTTGAGCTAGAGCGCTATGAAAACTTCCTGCACTTCCAGTCCCTCTTGGGCAAAACGCCCAAACTCACCCCCGAAGAAATTGAGGAAAAAGTTCAAGAAAAAGCTGAAGAAATTGCCAATGAATCCTGGGTTCGCAGCGCCGATGCCCTCAAAAATGTCTTTTCCGATTTCCTGTCCCTGGCCGGGTTTGGGCTAGTGATTGCCTATAGTCGCGAAGAAATTGCCGTCCTCAAGTCCTTCATTGATGAGATTATGTATGGTCTGAGCGACAGCGCTAAGGCCTTCGTGATTATTCTTTCAACCGATATCTTTGTGGGATATCACTCGGCCCACGGCTGGGAAGTGGTGGTCAGCGGCATTTCTCGACACCTGGGGCTACCGGAAAATAAAGACTTCATGTTTTTGTTTATTGCGACCTTTCCGGTGATTTTGGATGCCGTGATTAAGTATTGGATTTTCCGATATCTCAATCGCATTTCACCTTCCGCCGTTGCCACTTACAAAGACATGAACGAGTAGCCCGTTTCCAGTTCTTCTCCACCCTTGCCCGCCCATGATTACCCCAACCATTCAGTGGTATCCCGGTCACATTGCCAAAGCCGAAAAAGCCCTTTTGGAGCAACTCAAATTGGTGGATGTGGTTTTTGAGGTGCGGGATGCGCGGATTCCCCTGGCCACCCATCACCCAAAGTTGCAAAGTTGGCTGGAGCGCCCCGGCACCAAAACCGGCCGCGTGTTGGTGCTGAATCGGGTGGACTCCATCCCGGGGCCCGTTCGCCAAAATTGGGAACAGTGGATGCGATCGCAAGGGGAAACACCCTATTTCACCGATGCACGCCAGGGTCAGGGGGTCAAGTCGATCGCCCATGCGGCCCAGGATGTGGCGGCTTGGGTGAATGAGCGGCGGCTGCAACGGGGAATGCGGCCGCGGCCGGTGCGGGCTGCGGTGATTGGGTTTCCGAATGTGGGCAAGTCGGCGCTGATTAATCGGTTGGTGAAGCGGCGCGTGGTCGAAAGTGCGGCCAAACCGGGGGTAACACGCCAATTGCGGTGGGTGCGAATTTCTTCAGAATTGGAATTACTGGATGCGCCGGGCATTTTGCCCGCCAATTTGGTGGATCAGTCGGCGGCCGTGAAGTTAGCCATTTGTGACGACATTGGCCAAGCGGCCTACGACAACCAAAAGGTGGCGGCGGCTTTGGTGGATTTGCTTTGTGGGTTGAATTTGGATCCGCAACCGACGCTCGAAACCCCGGTGGACATTTCACCAAAAGATTCATCAGAAACTTCACTAGAAACTTCGCCAGAATCCTTAACAGAAACCTCCACGGCAACTCCAACGGCAACGGCCCGATCGACGGGCGATCGGGCACTGGAAAAACGCTATGGCTTGGCTCCGGGACTCCTGAACGGCGAGGATTATGTGCCCGCGTTGGCGGAATTTCGTTATCAGGGCGATCGGGAACGAGCTGCCCGTACCCTGTTGCAAGACTTTCGGAAGGGCGCGTTGGGTAATTTGCCCCTGGAACTACCGCCCAGTTAGCAAGCCAATTCAAATCAAGCCAATTCAAATCAAGTTAATTCAAATCAAGCCAATTCAAATCACTTCAGCCCTATTCGATCCTGCTCGATCCTATTTGCCCCTGATAATTTGTTTTTTCATTCTCTGCCCATCGTTCCCTTAGCTCCATGCAAATTGTTCACCACACCCTGAAACGAAACACCGATTCAGGGATTGAAATCTATGATTTAACCCCCGAAATTCGCGAAAAAGTTACTGAATTTTGTCACCAAACCGGTGCTCAAAATGGTCAAATTTTGGTCTCTTCTTTGCACACCACCACGGCCTTGGCGGTGAATGAATATGAAGTGCGCTTGTTGCAGGATCTAAAAGTTTGGCTAAAAACTTTGGCTCCACCCATGGGTTCCTATCGCCACAACGATCTGCATTTGCGAGATGTGCCGGAAGATGAGCCGATCAATGCCCATTCCCATCTGATGGCGATCGCCCTGAGTAACTCGCAGGTGATTCCTCTAGTGAACGGGGCACTGGGTTTGGGGCAATGGCAATCGGTGTTGCTGTTTGAGTTAGACGGCCCCCGATCGCGCTCCGTGTCTCTGCAAATTTGGGGTATTTAAGGGGTGCTTAAACGGTTGACTAACCCATTCTGACTTGGGAAATTGCCCCCGTTGAACTATTAGCCACAGGCTTTACCTTTGAAGCGTTGCTTGCCGTTGTGGATACGACCCTTTTTGACCGTGTAGCCGGATTGGCATTGAGGATAAGCAGACATGAACTGGAGCTATGAATGATGACTTCTAGGCTCGCATCATTACTTCACAGGCACTACCGCACCACCCACAAAAATACAGTCCCCAAAAAAGTACAGATCGAAAAAATACAGATCAAAAAAGGGAGCCGATCGACTCCCTTGAAAGCTATCTTTTCAAGCCGCATCCAGACTCATAAGCCTGGATTCAGGCATGATTAATTTGCTAAAGACACCCTAGGAAATTCCTGGGAATCCTATTTCTGCATCCAGCTAAACATGGCCCGCAGATCCTTGCCGACTTCCTCGATCGGGTGTTCTGCTTCCCGACGACGCATGGCCGTGAAGCCAGCCTTACCGGACTGATTTTCCAACACGAAATTGCGGGCGAAGGTTCCATCTTGGATATCCTTCAGCACCCGACGCATTTCATCCTTGGTTTCGTCAGTGATGATGCGGGGGCCCGTCACGTAATCACCGTATTCCGCCGTGTTGGAGATGCTGTCGCGCATCTTGGCCAAACCGCCTTCCACCACCAAGTCCACAATCAGCTTCACTTCGTGCAAGCACTCGAAGTAAGCCAACTCGGGCTGATAACCCGCTTCCACCAGGGTTTCAAAACCTGCCTTGATCAGGGCGCTCAAGCCACCGCAAAGCACCGCTTGCTCACCAAACAGGTCGGTTTCCGTTTCTTCGCGGAAGGTGGTTTCCAAGATGCCGCCGCGCGTGCCACCGATGCCCTTGGCGTAGGCCATGGCCAGGTCACGGGCCTTGCCGGTTGCGTCTTGATAAACCGCAAACAGAGCAGGCACGCCTTGGCCTTGCTCATAGGTGCGGCGCACCAGATGGCCGGGGCCCTTAGGAGCCACCATCACCACGTCCACATCGGCGGGGGGAACCACTTGGCCAAAGTGAATGTTGAAGCCGTGGGCGAAGGCCAACAATTTGCCCGCGCTCAGGTTCGGCAGAATTTCGTTGCTGTAAACGGTCTTTTGCACTTCATCGGGCAGCAGAATCATGATGAAGTCGGCACGCTTGGCGGCTTCGGCCACGGACACGACTTCTAGACCGGCTTCCCGCGCTTTGGCGGTGGATTTGCTGCCTTCGTAAAGGCCGACAATGACGTTTACGCCGCTATCTTTGAGGTTAAGGGCGTGGGCATGGCCCTGGGAGCCATAGCCGACGATCGCGACGGTTTTGCCGTTCAGCAGGTCTAGGTTTGCGTCGTTGTCGTAGTACAACCGAGCCATTTGATTTCTCCTTCGGACGTGGGCCGTGCAAGGGGCATTGCAAGTGTTCGATCCTAGCGCAAAACGGCACGGGAACCGTTGGCCCGGCTCAGGTTGCCTGTGGGCCAAACGTCAAACGGTACGGGAACCGTTGATTTGGCTCAGGTTGCCCTTGGGGAACGCGATCGAGGATTGGTCGTCAAGCGATTTATAGGGAACGTTGAAAGAGGTTTGGGTATGGCGTTGCTAGTGCTGACCGATGGGGATGATCGGCTGAATTTGACGGAAGCCCAGGCGGTTTTGGGGCAGGGGGGCAATGACTCCCTAACCGGAACCAGTGGCGATGACATCCTCTACGGCGGCCTGGGCAACGACACCCTGATCGGCGGTGCTGGAGCCGACATTCTGGGCGGCAACGAGGGGGACAATCGCCTGCGAGGAGGGGCGGGCAGCGATATTTTTGTGATTGAGGCCGGAACCGGCACAGCAGCGGCCCTGCAACGGATTGAGGATTTTGATCCAACGAGCGATCGAATTGGGCTGGCTCCGGGGTTGCGGTTCGAGGATTTGGAGATTGTGCGGGTTAGCGATCGCGCCAATGACACCATCGCCACCAGCACCACCGACAGCCCCGGCGAAGTGCTGATTTTTCTGAAAGGCACGACCAATCTGCTGGCCCGGGTGGCCAATGTGCGGTTGGCAGACTTGGGGCGCGATCGATTCGTGGAAGCGGAGGTGCTGCAATTTAGCGACAGCACTTTTCAGATTCGGGAAGATGGCACACCGTTCACCAGTATTCGCATTGAGCGCAGTTTTCCCTTTCTGAAATCGCCAATCACCACCAAAACGGTCACGGTGGGTGTGAGCAATGGCACGGCGATCTTGGGCCAAGATTTGCGCTTGGATGGGCCGATCGTGGCGGAGTTTGGGGCCGATGAGCGATCGGTCTCGGTGGTGTTGCCGTTGGTGGATGACCTGCTGGTGGAGGGAACGGAAACCCTGCGCCTCACCTTGGCGGATCCAACCGGGGGCAGCAAACTGGGCGATCGCACGCAGGCGACCCTCTTGATTGAGGACAATGACCAGCCTTCAGCGGCTTCGCCGGGACGATTAGATTTCAGCGGCTCCGTCTACAGCGTTGAAGAAAGCGATGGCTCCGCCCTGATCGCCATCACGCGCACGGGGGGCACCAACGGCGACATTACCGCCACGATCGATATTGTCAATGACAGCGCGATCGTCTTCCGCGACCTGGGCGCACCGGAACCCACCGTGGTGCGGTTTGCCGACGGAGACAGCACCACCCAATTTGTCCGGGTTCCTCTGATTGACAACTTTGTGGAGGACGGAACCCGCAGCGCCATTTTGCGGCTGGTGAACCTGACCAACGGAGCCAGCACCGGAGAACGCCCCGCCGCCCGCTTGGAAATCATCGACAACGACGGCCCCGCCGGGACTTTATCCTTCAGCCAGCCGGTTTTTAGCGTGGTGGAAGGCCAGGCGATCGCCTCGGTGACGGTCACCCGCAGCAACGGCAGCAGCGGCCCCGTCACCGCCCTCATTTCCACCACCAGCGGCACGGCGGTTCCCGGTGCTGATTTTGGCATTCCTGCCAGTACGCTGGTGAGCTTTGCCGACGGGGACACCACACCCAAAACCATTCAATTCTCGATCGGGGATGATGCCCTGTTGGAAACCACCGAAGTGGTGAATTTGGCCCTGGTGAACCCGACGGGCGGGGCCTTGCTGGGGCGGCAAAATACGGCCGTGTTGGAGATTGCCGATAACGATCGATTCACAGCCCAGGTCAACTTTGGGCAAGTGCGCGATCTCCAGCCGATCGGCACTGATCCAATCACGGGCGTTCAATTTTCCAGCAATGCCCTAGGAATTTTGGATTACAACGCGGGTGGCAGCGGCAACTTCACCGATCCGCTGCTGAATGCCGGAACTGCCGCCCAAGTGATGACCTACGGAGAAGGGCGATCGATTGTGATGACCGTGGCCAACGGGTTTCGCGATCGACTTAGTTTCCGTTATGCGGCCCCCTTTGCCCTTGATCCGCGCCGGGATCCCGATGGGGATGGCCGCCATGAAGTGACCCTCTACGATGGGCCCAACGGCACCGGAAACATTTTGGCCATCATCGATCTGCCCCTGACCGCCGACAGCAACTTACCCGTGGGAGCCTATGCCCTGACCCGCGATCCCTTCGTGGTGAACTTCAGTGGTATTGCCCGATCGGTCACCTTCGGCAGCCAAGCAGACAAGCTGATTTTGGACGACATCGCGATCGGCTAGGCTGCTCGCCACTGCAATTCGTAGCCTGCTGAACAGCAAAAATTTTGATTTGCTTCAACATTGACGGGTCGCATATCTAGTGTTTGACTGAAAAAGGTTTTCTGTTTCACGCTAGATATTGTGGGTGTCCCATCAGCTATGGTCTCGCAACTTGAGGTTTCCACCCTATCGCGATCGTCCAACTCCCTCGCTCATGGTTTGGTGCAGGTGTTTACCGCGCCCCGGCGAACGTTTCTGACAGATGTAATGGCCCAGGCCCTGCGCGTGGCCGGCCAGGGACAGTCGGTGTTAGTGGCCCAATTCCTCAAGGGCGGTATTCGTCAGGGCAGCGACCATCCGATCTCCTTGGTGCAACGGCTGGATTGGCTGCGTTGTGACCTCTCGCGCAATTTGGATGAAACCCAGCCCACACCCGAAGAAATCGCCGCCATTCGTGATCTTTGGCAACAGGTGGTCGATCGGGTGCAATCGGCACAATACGAGCTAATCGTGTTGGATGAATTAAGCTTGGCAATTCGGCTGGGGGCGATCGACTGCAAGGAAGTGCTGGATTTGCTCGATCGCTGCCCGCAACACCTGGACGTGATTTTGACTGGGCCCGACGTACCTCAATCGCTGTTGGATGCGGCTGACCAAATCACCGAAGTGCGTCGCAGTCGTCGTTCTTGATCGTTAACTCTGGCTTGTGTGGGCTGGTCTGCTCGATCGGGACTGCGCCCTAGATTGCGCCGCCCCCGAAAGCCATCACAGCCAGGGGTAGCAAGCCCAAGGCTGCTTTATGCTAAGGTGGCTTGCTGCCCTACCTCACTCGCTGACGATCATGCTCAAGAACGATGCCTGGATTACCGAGATGGCCCGCCAAGGGATGATTTCCCCCTTCGAGCCAAAACTTGTACGGCGCATCGAGCAGCATCCCGTCATCTCCTATGGGTGCAGCAGTTTTGGCTATGACATCCGCCTGTCGCCCAAGGAATTCAAAATTTTTCGCCACATTCCTGGCACAGTCGTTGATCCCAAAAACTTCAACCCCGCCAACCTGGATCCCGCCGAGCTACACCACGATGAGAACGGTGAATTTTTCATCCTGCCGGCCCACTCCTACGGCCTCGGAGTCGCCCTAGAGCATTTACAAATTCCCGACACCATCACCGTCCTTTGCATCGGCAAAAGCACCTACGCCCGTGTCGGTTTGATTGCCAACTTGACCCCAGCAGAGGCGGGCTGGCGCGGCCATTTGACCCTGGAAATTTCCAACGCATCGAGCGCCGATTGCCGGATCTATGCCAATGAAGGCATTGTGCAATTGCTCTTTATGGAAGGGGATCCTTGCGAAGTCAGCTATGAAACCCGCCGGGGGAAATATCAAGACCAACCCGAGTCGATCGTGATTGCTCGAGTCTAATTCGCACCCAGTTTGCCGGTTATCCATCTCCCTTTTCCTGCCCCTCATTGTCGCTTTCCCTCGAACGTCATGGATCTGTTTCGTGTTGAAGTGCTTTCCGCCATGCCCAATCCTCAGCAGTTGGTGTGGGCAGCCATGCACCAGGATTATTCGGAAAACTTTGTGGTTGATGAGCGCGATCAATTCCCCGACGAGGCCCGAGCGGGTGAATTAATTATCAAGCACCTTTTACAGGGAAATCGGGGACATTTTGGGCCGATCGAGCATCCGCAAATTGTGTTTAATGTGGGCTTTTTCCCCCATTCAACCATGCAACAATTGCGGACTCATCGAGTAGGAATCTCCTTCGATGTTCAATGTCTAGCAGGCAGCACAGAAATTACCTTTGTTAACTGTGAAGGTGAAACTAGTCAAAAACACAAAAGAACGATCGCTGAACTTCATGACCTCTGGACAAATGGCGAACGGTCTATCCGAGAGCGCCAAATTCGAGGTCGCCATGGTGAACCACCAGGAACTTATCGACGAAGTTGTCGAAAACGCCTGCAAAAAATGCGATTGCGGGTGCTCAATGAAGAAACCGGCTTTTTTGAAACGGGTCATATTCAAGACGTGATGTGCAGTGGTCTGCAACCCGTTTATCGAGTGACACTCGAAAATGGAAAGACATTGGACTGCACCACGAACCATCGTTTGTTCACAGATCAGGGCTGGAAAACAATGGCAGAAGCTGTTGGGCTAGTCGTGGACGAACAAGGTGAGGTTCTACGGATTGAGCGCGATCGCTTTGTCATATGCAACGGGATTGCTGTTTCTGCGGAAATACCCACTTACCAAAACCAAGCCTGGTTAACGTATCAAATTCAGCAGGGGAAAACCGCACCGGAAATCGCTCGCCTGGCCCGTTGCAGCTCTAAAACCATTCGCATTTGGTCAGAGCGCTATGGTTTGACCTTGCCCAAAAGCCACCCTGGACGACGCGCAGGTGAACAACCCAAATTTAAGAATCAGGATTGTCCCGTACATAGGGATATTCAGTGGTTAAAAGACCAGATTGCAGCCGGATCCTATGCGGATGAAATGGCTGTCCTGGCGGGTTGTTCCGTCTCTGCAATTAAAAAATGGGTGTATCACTACGGGTTAACTCTCAACAAACGCCCCGCTGGCCAGGCAACACCCTGGAACAAAAATCGAGGGGGCTATAGCCTGCATTTATCAGACGATTCCCGTCAAGCTCGACGCGCCCTGAGCTGTCAATTCACTCGCCGGGGTTCGGAATCTAATTTTTGGCGCGGCGGGGTTTCTTCGGAACGCACGATGAATGCAGCTTGGACAAGACAAATCGCCCCCCAAGTACATCAAAAATTTGATTACACTTGCCAAAACTGTGGTGTACGCGGCGGGGAACTCCATGCCCACCATTTAGTGCCAGTTTTTGCGAACCCTGGGCTGGCTTATGAATTTGACAATTTAGTGACGCTCTGTTGCGACTGTCATCAAACAATTCACCACAATCATCAAGAAAAAGCCTTTGCTGAACGTTTTCACCAGCAAGGGTTAGTCATGGCTGATCCAAGCTGCTGGCTAGAAAAACCCAAGCCACCCAGTCGGAAGTTGCAAGCTCATCCTGTGCGGGTGATTGCGGTGGAATACTTGGGAGTCCAGATGACCTATGACTTGGAGGTGAGTGGAGATTGGCACAACTTTGTGGCTAACGGACTCGTGGTTCACAATTCCTTCCGATATTCGGGAATGCGAATTTTGGATGTTTTGAATGGCACTCGATCGCTTGAGGAAATTTTCTACCTGCGGCCGGTTGGTTACTACGCCGATCGCCAAGGGAAAAAGTATTTTTATTCGCCTGAGCAACGGCAAGCGGATTTGGATTGGTGCTTAGAAGCTTGCAAGCGCTATAAGCAACGGATTGAGGAAGGCCTGTCCGAAGAGCACGCTCGCGGGTTGATTCCCTTCGATGTGCGCCAGCATTTCGTGATGAGTTGCAATGCCCGATCGCTCATGCACATTCTCGATTTGCGAGCCAAAGCTGACGCACAGTTGGAAATTCAAAAGCTGTGCGACTTGTTGATGGTGCATTTCAAAAATTGGATGCCGGCCTTGGCCGATTGGTATGAAACCAATCGGTTGGGTAAGGCGCGGTTGTCGCCCTAGCGCTGATTATTGACGGTTGGCCGAATGATAATCACGGTGGTGCGATCGAACCCAGGGGGCAGCCCGGGCGGTACTGGAGAGCTGGGATTGTTCGGTGTGGCGCTAGGGGTGTTGCTGCGGGGGCGATTGGCTCCCTCGCTCACGGTGCTGGGTGTGCCGCTACCGGTTGCACCGCGCCCACCCAGAGGATCCGCCATCCCATCCAGAGCATCAATCACAAAGGTTTCGGAAAAGCCGGTGCGGGCCGGCCGCCGGGACTCTTCAAAAAAAGAGGGCTTGGGGCTGCTGCCCGAAGAGCCACTGGGGGCTGCTGGCTGGGCGATCGCCCCCAGTGTTCCTAACCCCACGCCCAACAAGACTCCGATCGCCCCGCCGCTCAAACGCCATCCCCAGACCATAACCCGCCCCATCGCGATCGCCCTCTTCACTAATCAAGCTCAACAGTTCAGGCAAAATTTCTCGGATTGTAGCCAAGTTATTGCCCCAGCCTGCACCCAGATCGCTATCCAACCCGATCGTCATCCAGATTGAATCCGGCGAACTGCCGCGCTAGGATTCCTAAGCGGTGGCAAGAAACGCCAGCAGTTCCCCCGTTGGAATTGCTAGACGAACAAGAGCCATCGATCGTTTCCCTCGTCGCCGCCCAACCTAGAAAACTGCTCCACCCGATCGGCCCCCTTTGCAACCCATGAGCCAAACCAGCAAAAAACGAGTTCTCTCCGGCGTACAACCCACCGGCAGCATCCACCTCGGCAACTATTTGGGCGCAATCCGTAATTGGGTCGTCGATCAGCACCAGTACGACAATTTCTTCTGTGTGGTGGATTTGCACGCCATCACCGTTCCCCACAATCCGGCGGTGTTGGCCGCAGACAGCTTCAAGATTGCCGCCCTCTACTTGGCCTGTGGAATTGACCTCAGTTGCTCCACAATCTTTATCCAATCCCACGTGAGCGCCCACAGCGAATTGGCTTGGTTGCTGAATTGCGTCACGCCCCTGAATTGGCTGGAGCGGATGATTCAGTTCAAGGAAAAAGCCCTGAAGCAAGGCGAAAATGTCAGTGTGGGTCTGCTGGACTATCCGGTGTTGATGGCGGCGGATATTTTGCTTTATGACGCGGATTTGGTGCCGGTGGGCGAAGACCAGAAGCAGCACTTGGAATTAACCCGCGATGTGGCGATTCGGGTGAATCATCAATACGGCAGCGAGGAGCGGCCGATTCTGAAAGTGCCTGAACCCGCCATCCGCAAGGAAGGGGCCCGCGTGATGAGCCTGACGGACGGGACGAAGAAGATGTCGAAGTCGGATCCGACGGAGATGAGCCGGATTGAGCTGTTGGACAGCCCCGACACGATCGCCAAGAAAATTAAGCGCTGCAAAACTGACCCCCAGCGCGGTTTGGAGTTTAATAACCCCGATCGCCCCGAATGCCACAACCTGTTGGGTCTCTATCAAATTTTGTCCGGCAAATCCCGCGAGGAAGTGGCGGCGGAATGTGCCGACATGGGTTGGGGACAGTTCAAGCCCCTGCTGACGGAAACGACGATCGCGGCGCTGGAGCCAATTCAGCAAAAATATAACGAGGTGATGGGCGATCGGGGCTATCTGGAATCTGTGTTGCGGGATGGTCGCGAAAAGGCGGCCGCCGTGGCCCATGCCACCCTGCTTCGGGTGAAGGATGCTTTGGGCTATTCGCGACCGCTTTAGGGCCGATTCGAGGGTTAATCACCCGCTGACGGGCGATCAGAGACCATAACCAACTGGACAAGGGAGACGGAAACAGCGATGAAAGCCGTGGTGTTTGGTGCAACCGGCGAAACGGGCCGGCGAATTGTGCAAGCCTTGGTCGATCGCCAAGTGCCTGTGCGGGCCGTGGTGCGCGATTTGGCCACCGCTCGCGCGATTTTGCCGGATTCGGTGGAAGTGGTGCAGGGCAATTTACTCGATCGCCGCTCGATCGACTCTGCCTTAGCCGGTTGCACAGTGGTTTTGAGCGCTGCCGGAGCCAGGCCCAGCTTGGATCCAACGGGGCCCTTGCAGGTGGATTATCTGGGAACCAAGAACTTAACCGATGCAGCCAAGGCGGCGGGCATTGAGCAGTTGGTGCTGGTCTCTTCCCTTTGTGTGTCCAAGCTGCTCCACCCGCTGAATTTGTTTTGGTTGATTCTGTTTTGGAAACAACAGGGTGAGCGCTACTTGCAAAACAGCGGACTGACCTACACGATCGTGCGGCCCGGCGGCCTGAAAAACGAAGATCGGGACACCCCTGTGGTGATGAGCACTGCCGATACGCTCTTTGAGGGATCGATTCCCCGATCGCAGGTGGCCAAGGTTTGTGTCGAAGCCTTGTGGGAACCGGCGGCCCGCAACAAAATTGTGGAAATCGTGGCGCGGGATGATGCCCCCGTGCAGCCTTGGTCAGCCCTTTTTGCCAGCGTTTAAGCGCGGTTCGATCGATGTTTCCTAACTCATCCAATCCCAATCCCTTGGGGGGTTCTGGGTCGTCGCTGCCCGGTTCACTGCCCGGTTCACTGCCTGGATCTCCCACCGGAGAACCCGGGGGCGATCGCTACGGCACTGGGCTAGTGGCTCCCCAAAGCGTGGATGCGCGCACCAAAAAATTGATGCAGCGCACTTTCTTGATCTTGCTTTTGGCCGGTCTGGCGATCGGGGCGGTCATCTCCGTAGGGGTGGTGATTGCCTTCCAAAAGTTTGGTCTGATTGGCGTACCCACCCCCAGCGCCCCGATCACGCCAGGGAATTAGCCCCAAGCTGACACACAACAACCATTAGGATTGGCGCACCACCGCCCCTCGCACACATAACCCCAACAGGCTGCCACTCAACAGCAGCTTTAGGGTTTCCAGCCCAAAGTAGCCCCCATGCCAAAGGGTCATGGCCGCCGGAACCGAGGGAGCAGTGCTAGCCCAAGACAGGGAAGCCCCTAGTCCCGCCATGGTCGGCGCGAGCCAATAGGTTTGCATCAACATAATGGCCATCAGCACCGCCGCGATCGCCACCACCCACCGCTCGCTGAGGCGGCTCACTTCGTGGCGATATCCCAAGGCCAGCGCACCGGCCATCACTACCCCGGCCACCAACAGCCCCACGTGGTTGAACCCATTGAGCAGTAACCAACCCACGGGCGCAAAGTCGGGCCGCTCCATCATGCCGCCCATGTAGAGGGCCGGCATGGCCGCCAGGTCGATCGCCAAGGTGGCCCCAACCCACAACAAGAGGGCGATCTCAACGGTCATTTTCCAAGCCGATTGCCCCAGACCGAGAGCGTGGCTGAGACTGGTTTTAAATTCAGAACTCATGCTCGATCGCCTCCTAAATTCCAATTTCTAGCCTAGGAAACTTCCGAGATCAGCGGTAGCCTTTGTTGGGTTTATTCATGATTTGCACATGAACCGTAATACCGGCGATTGCTGAAGAATCTAGAAAATTGAGGATCATGGTCTGATCGAAAAAATGAAGTTCTTCGGTAGTTCTTCGGTAGGTTGGGTTGAGCTTTGCGAAACCCAACGCGATCGCTACAAACTTGACTGTTGTTGGGTTTCGTACCTCAACCCAACCTACAAGACTACAAAAAAATCGCTGATCGGCCGATTTTGAGAGAGGGGGTTAAGAATGGGGGCTTTTCACTGATTCGTGAAAGAAGTCTATTGATTGCGATGTTGATTTTTGAGTTGGTTTTGGAGTTGATTTTGGATTGGTCTTCAGTGTTAGTTGATATTAAGGAAAATTCATGAAGAATCTTGGATAAATGTCAAGATCAGTGTCAAAAAAGATGCAAGATTCGCACAGAAAACCGCAAAAGCTTTTGCTCAATAGCCGTTGCTCATGGTCCAGGTTTCAGAATGAGCCAGGTTCCAGTGTTGACGATCGGCCGATCGATCGGTGCTAGGGCGTTTTGGGGGGTGATTGATCGAGCGCTTGAATGACCCAAGTGTTGTTAAAGGGTTCGATCGCCTGGATTTGGTAGCGGGGATTGGTTTTGAGCCGATCGAGCCATTCTGTTTTGGGCCGATAGGCGATCGCCCGTTGAATGGTCTCGGGAAAGGTCAAATCTGGCTCCTCTAGGTAAATCAGTTGAGCTTGGGACGGCAGGCGACGGGCCAGGGCAAGCAACCGCAGAGCATTGCCGCTGATCACCACAGGTGGCTGAAGTTCACTCACCCGTTGGGCGATCGCCGGATCGTCGTAACTGCTGTATTTGTTCCACCAAGTGGGGGCCATCACGCCTTGGCTACTAGACCACAGCCCCACCACCCACAACAGGGCAATTGCTCCCACAGCCCAAGGCCGCCGCCGTTGGTTCGCCCAAGCTTCGCTGAGACCAAAGGCCAGCAACCAAGTGAGGGCCAAGTAGGCCGGAAGGAAGTAGCGGGCAATGGTCGATCGCTGGCCGCCATCCACCGCATCCAACAGGGCAAAGGGCAGGGCGATCGCGCCAGTCAGTAGGGGAAACAGCCAAATGTCCGGCGGCGTGACCCGCAGCAAGCGCCGGATGCTGAGTGCAACCATCGCCAGCAACAACCCGATCGGGAGCCAATGCCAGGACAGGGCGATCGGGTCGGTTTCCTGGGTGATGTCAAACAGGGGCCGATCGAAACAGGCTTGCCAATCCAGGGCGATCGCGCTGAAATTTAGGCCCCAACGCTGCACCAAGGTTCCCCAAGTCAGTTCTCGATCGATCCAACCCATGGGTTTGCGATAGGTCAGCCAACAAACCAGCCAGGGACTGAACAGCACCAATGCCCCCAACAGGGAACCACCCCAGGCCAAAAGGTTATGGCGCAAGGCATTCCAACCCCGGTGCGATCGCTCCAGCCATCCTCGCAGGGCCACGTAGGCTCCTTGGGCAGCAATCCCGAGGGCCAAGGGCAAATGGCCATAGAAATTGCAGGCCACCAAGACTCCGTAGGTCATCCAGGCCGATCGGGTGGGTTTGCCCAAGCGATCGAACCGCAGAACACGCAACAGGGCCCAACTGGCCAACAAAAACAACACCACCGCCAAGCTGTAGCCTCGGGCTTCGCGGGCATAGACCACTTGGATCGGGGAAACGGCCACCAGACCGATCGCCAAACCAATCACCGATCGCGCCCTGGGCCAGTCGGCTAGCCAAGCCTGCCCAAACAGAACCAAAGCCGGAAACACCAGCAGGCTCACCAGGGCAGAAAAGGCCCGAATCGTCGCTACCGAGTCCCCTGCCAAATGCGTCCAGCCCCGCAGCAACAGGTAATAGAGCGGTACTTGGTCGGGGGTTTCAATAGCCAGGCTTTGGAGCGTCGCCAGCCAAGGACGATCGCCCGATCGCTGCAAGGGAACTAAATCAGCGGGGACGACGGGCCGCCCCTGGGGCTGGAAAAAGTCCTCCACTTGCTCCTTGGTGTAGCCCGCAATGCGCACGGAGGTGATGGTTTCGTCGTACCAGTAAACCGCGCGATCGAGGGCCGAAAACCGCAACAGCACCGCCACCACCAAGACGAACCCAATCACCCAACCCGATCGGCCCAGCCCAAATCTGCCACACCAAAAACCGCCTAAATTCCCAAATCGGCTCGATCGCTTCGGGGAGCTGCTCATGGCTTCACGTCCCGATCGCGGGCAATTTCAGCGGCGGCATCTGGCAAATCATCGAAATCATCAGGGGCATCATCGGGAACATCATCCGCCGGCAATCTCAACGAATCCTCTGGGTCATCATCCATGAACCGATCCTCCTCAATGGCCGACCAATCAGCCGGGGGCCAGTGGAGCGCCAAATAGGGCACATCCCAGGAGTCTTGGCGCGATCGCCCCGCTGCAAAGTTGCGCCCCGTCTCCGCACCGGGGTAGGGCAAATGACCCACCGGAGCCGACAGGTCAAAAATGAGGGAATCGTAAGGAATCAGTTCCACCACCCGATCGGGCGCAGTGCCCCGAAACCGTTGCCACCAAAGGGCCAGCCGTTGCCAGTCATCCTGGGCCACCGCATCAGGATCAAACAGGGTCACTTGCCAGCCCACATAGTCCGCCAACTGCTCATAAACCTCTGAATCCCACTCTCCCGGCTGCCCGCCCAATTCTGTCCACAGGGCCGCTTGAATGCTCCAGCCAAATTGCCCGCGACTGTAGGTCACCCACAGCTCATCAATCTGTTGCAGTTCCGCCGTGGGTAATTCCAGAAAGGAGCATTGGGCGGCAAAGTAACGCACTAGCCGATCGGTTTCCCGATCGGCTGATCGCCAATCTCCCACTTTCAATGCTTCAAACAAATCCTGATACAAATCTTGGCGGGCAAACCCGCCCCTTGCTTCCGCACAAATCCGATGGGCTTCGCCTCGGCGGGCAATATCTTCGTAAATGAGCAGGCCATCTCGTTCAACGTTGTGGATCCAATCCTCACAGCCGGTCAGCTCTGGTGCAAAGGCATGGCCACAAAATTTACAGGCCTGGTGATCCAGAGGTGCACCACAGTTGGGGCAATGTTCCAAGGACGCATCCAGGGCCAAGGCTCCACAACTGCCACAGGGGCGCGGGGCTAATTGCACCTGAGCCAAGCAGTCTTCATGAAAGAAGCGCTGTAACTGGGGTAAATAAACCACCGCCGAGGGGGCGATCGGCTGCTGACAAACCGCACAGGGCAATCCCAAATAGTCGATCGCCCCGCAATGGGGACAGGCCGCCGCCCCCAAGGGCACTGCTCCGCCACAGTCCAGGCAGGTGGATAACTCAGCCATGCATTCTCCTGCGTTGCTCAACCCCGGGCGATCGCTCCAGTTATGCAAGATTTTGCAACCATCGGGGGCGATCGGCGTTTGTCTGTGGGTTATTTTGCCTGATTTTCTGGTTCCTATTCCCTGGCGCTCAGCGTGTTGATGAACCCCTGTTGATGAACCCTGTGGGCCGTTGCCTGAACTGCTGGGGTTAATCAACCGTTGGGATCGCAGATTGATGGCAACGCCGTTCAGAATCAATGCAGCGCCAACTCAGTACCAATTCAGTTCAGTACCAATCCAGCGCCGAAGGTTTATAAACAGTTCAAGGGTTACAGCCGAGATCACTCGCTTCGGCGGTCGGGGTTGCGGTGTAGTATGTTCGTTGCGACATCCGGCCCGTTTCGGGGGTCGTTGGTTCAGCCGATCGGCGACGCGCAATCCTGAGGCCTATGCAACGCCAAAAATTTACCCTTGGTTTCATTGTGGTGCTGACGATCGCGGCGATCGCCGTGATTGTTAACCTGCCCGTGCAGTTGGGGCTTGACCTACGCGGTGGCTCCCAACTGACACTCCAGGTCATGACCACGCCGGAAATTCCCCAGGTCACGCCCGAAGATCTCTCGGCCGTCCGCAAAGTTATTGATAACCGGATTAATGAGCTGGGGGTTTCCGAAGCCCTGGTGCAAACGTCCGGCAACGACAAGCTGGTGGTGCAACTGCCGGGGGTCAGCGACCCGGAACAGGCGGAGCGAGTTTTGGGCAACACGGCGCGGCTGGAGTTTCGGGAGCAAAAACCGGGAACCGAGGCCCAATACCAAGCGGAACGGCAAGTTTACGACGAGCTGAAGGCGAAACGGGCCGCGCTGATTCAGGCAGGAGACAAGGCCGCGATCGACGAAAATCAGCGGGCGATCGAACGGAGCCAGGAAGCCATTAGCCAACTGTTTGAAAAAGCGGTGCTCACGGGCCAAGATCTCCGGGAAGCGGGAGCCGCCCCGGACGGGGGCTTGGGTAACTCTTGGGTCGTGATTATTCGCTTTTCAGCCGATGCCGCCGATCGCTATGCGGAACTGACCAAAAAACTGGCGGGCACGGGTCGCGGCCTGGGTATTTTTCTCGATCGGGACTTGTTAACCGCACCCGTGGTGGGGCCGGAATATGCCCAATTAGGAATTACCGGCGGCAGCACCGAAATTCGCGGTAACTTCACCGCCGACTCCTCCCAAGAGTTGGTGATTCAACTGAAGGGTGGAGCCTTGCCCCTGCCCGTGAAGTTGGTGGAAACCCGCACCGTAGGCGCAACTTTGGGTCGCGACAGCGTAGAAAGCAGCATTTGGGCCGGTGTGGGTGGCTTGGTGTTGGTGCTGATCTTTATGGCCATCTACTATCGCCTGCCCGGCGTGGTGGCAGACCTGGCCCTGATCATCTATGCCCTGTTGAACTTTGCAGTCTTCGCGTTAGTGCCTGTCACCCTCTCGTTACCAGGGATTGCGGGTTTCATTCTCAGCATCGGGATGGCGGTGGATGCCAACGTGCTGATCTTTGAGCGCACCCGCGAGGAATTGCAAGCGGGCAAGAGTCTTTATCGATCGGTCGAATCCGGTTTCTATCGGGCGTTTTCCAGCATTTTGGATGGTAACGTCACCACCCTGATTGCCTGTGTGGTGCTGTTTTGGCTGGGCACAGGTTTGGTCAAAGGGTTTGCCCTCACCCTGGCGATCGGGGTGTTGTTGAGCATGTTCACCGCCCTCACCTGTAGCCGCACTCTGTTGTTTGTGGCCCTCAGTATTCCTTCCCTGCGCCGTCCTGAGTGGTATTGCCCCGGTCTAAAGGCCGCCAATCTGAAAACGGCTGGCTCGGGCAACTAGCGCCCCCCTTCGCCCCCTTCCACCTGCCCTCCTGAATCAGCAAGCGCGATGAACCTGAAGATTATTGAAAAAAGTCGGCTGTGGTGGTCGCTGTCCCTGGCTTTGACCGTTGCCGGGGCGATCGCCGTGATTGGTTGCATGGTCACCTTTGGCACGCCCCTGAAGTTGGGACTGGACTTTGTGGGGGGAACTCGCCTGCAACTGCAACTGGACTGCCCAGCCACCGGGGCCCAACCCCAATGCCAAAAACCTGTGGAGCTGGCCGATGTGCGGGCCGTGCTGAACGAACAGGATTTGGGCGGCGCGGCTGTTCAGTTGTTGGATGTGGACTCCAAGGCCCAAGACCGACATATCATCGCCATTCGATCGCAGGATTTAGCGGCCGAGAAGCGCACGGCCTTGGTGACCGCCCTGGAAGCCAAATTGGGCAAGTTTGATGCCCAAGGAACGCTGATTGACACGGTGGGGCCCGTGCTGGGGCAGCAGGTGCTGAACTCCGGGGTGATGGCTGTGTTGCTGTCCCTGCTGGGCATTGTGATCTATCTGCGTTTTCGCTTCCAGTGGGACTACGCTATTTTTGCGGTGGTGGCCCTAATCCACGATGTGTTGATTACGGTCGGGGCATTTGCGGCCATGGGCTGGTTTGGCGGCACGGAAATTGACACGCTGTTTATCGTGGCCCTGCTGACGATCATTGGCTTTTCCGTGAATGACACTGTGGTGATTTACGATCGGGTGCGGGAGAACATTGCCCAAAATCCCACCGCCCCGATCGACACAGTGGTGAACGATGCGGTGAATCAAACCCTGACCCGATCGCTCAACACCACCGCCAGCACCTTGCTTTCGGTTGTGGCGATCTTCCTGTTTGGGGGTTCCACCCTGCGGGACTTTTCGCTAGCCCTGATCATTGGGTTCATCTCTGGGGCTTACTCCAGTATTTTCATCGCCAGTACCCTGCTAGCCTGGTGGCGATCGCGCCCAGGCTATGTGCCCCCCAAACCTGCCACGGAAACCGAAACCAAGCTCCAAGACTCTATTTAGCCATTCCCTTCTTTGCTGAATCGGTTGGCTGAATCGGTTGGCTAAATTGGTTGGCTGAACAGGGCTACTGAACGGGTTTTCTGAGCTTCTGCAACTTTGCTGTTGCTGATTGCCCCAATGCCAGTTTCTTGCTCGACCCCAAAGACTTCTTGATCGGCCGTTTGTCTTTTCTTCCTCGCCCCTTGCCCAAGCGTGCCTGCTCCTTCTTCCTCTCGCTTGCCCAGTCGATCGCGCTGGTTGCTGCTCGTCCTCTGTTGGGGCACGATCGGCCTAGCTAGTCTCTGGGCAATGCGCGAAGAGTTTGACCTCTGGCGCACCTATTTCACCTGGGCTGCGGTGCGCTATGCCATTTTTTTCAACCGCTGGCCGGTTTTTGGCCTGTCCGTTTGCCTGGGGCTGACCGTCACCACGCTGATCGATTACGGTCGCCATTATTTCTGTGATCAGCAGCCCGATCACCCGCATAAACCCTAAATGGGTCACAGGCGTAAACGCTTTAACCAACCCCCAGACCTAGGCATTTTCAGAACCGCGATCGCAAGTTGACTGTCGAGAAAAGTTGATAATAATAAAGAGTGAATTGCAGTGAGCGATCGCTCCTCTTGCTAATCGGGTTTAAGCAATTAGGCCAACGGCTCGATCGCCCCAATGGTTACTTATGCCGTTTACCGAGGAACTACGCCATGTCCGTTGAAATCATAGAAAAGAAGTCAGCCGCCACCATCCGTAAACCAGCACCTCGCTACAAAGTGCTGCTGCATAACGATGACTTTAATTCCATGGAATATGTGGTGGAAACGCTGTTACAAACCGTTAGCAGCCTTACCCAACCCCAAGCCGTTAACATCATGATGGAAGCCCATTTTAACGGCTTGGCTTTGGTGATTACCTGTGCCCAGGAACATGCAGAATTTTATTGCGAAACCCTCAAAAACAAAGGGCTAACCAGCACGATCGAGCCAGACGAATAGGAACCAATTCATCAGTTGTTTTGAGCGATTCTAAGGAACCAAAGACAAGGGGCTTAAGCCCCTTGCCCCCACCAATCCTGGTGCTTTGCCAATACACTGGTGCTTTGCCAGTACCCCAAGTTATTGCTCAGACATCTTCTCGATCAGTTAATGGTTGCCCTATAAAGCAGACGGCTTGTACCCCAGCTTTTGGTAAACCGGGAGGGTGAAATGAAAACAACTCCCGCCGCCCGGCCGCTCATCAACCCAAATTTGTCCATAGTGGGCCCGAATCGCCCGCTGGCAGGCAGCTAGCCCAATGCCATATCCTTCTGAGCGTTGATCTCGTTGCAGTCGGAATCGCTCCTTAAAGATGGAGCTACGTTGGCTGTCGGGAATGCCGGGGCCACTGTCGCAAATGCTGACCTGCACATTCTGGGTGGTACGGTGGAGGGCGGCCACATGGATTGTGCCCCCATCCGGCGTGTATTTCACGGCATTGTCCAGCAGGTTGGAAATCACTTGCCGAATCCGATCGGGGTCGGCATAAACCACCGGCAAGTCCTGGGGAATATCCGTTTCTAGGGTTTGGTGCTTCAGGTGAATTCGACTGCTGAAGGTGTCGATCACCGCGTGACACAGGGCCTTGAGATCAACGGACTGGGGTTGAATGTCGGCCTCTTGCCCCTCCCCTTGGGACACTTCCAACAGGTTGGCAATCAAGCGATCGATCGCCCGAATTTGCGATCGCGCCTGCATCAACAGTCGCTCCCGCAGGCTGTCGGTCATCTGGGCCGCCTGAATGGTGTTGGGTCGATAGCTGGCCTCCAGGGTCTCGATCGCCATCGAAGCCGCCGCTAAAGGGTTTCGCAAATCGTGGGCCACAATCTCGATCGCCCGATCCTTAAACCGCAATAGTTCCCTTAACTCCGCCTTTTCCCGCCCTAACCGAAAGACTTCATCTGACAGACGAATCACCTCCGCCGCCGTTGCCAACGACGAGGGCGAACCATCCGTCGGCATCATGTCCATCGGCTGGTTGTTCTCCGGCGAGTCCAAGCTGTCGTGAATTGCCTCTTGCCACCGCTCCCACCAAGCATCCAGTTGCTGGGCCAAGTCCATCCCCGTTAGGGTTTGGCGGGGGTGGGGATGCACCTTCACCAGCGCAGGTGTGGCAATCAGCCGGAAATGTTCAGCCACGTAGGGCTGCTCGGCCACGTCCACAATGTCGAAAGCAAAGGGATAGCGGGCTTTTAGGGCCTGTAATCGACCCTGAATTAGGCTTGCTTGCTCCCAGGAACTGGAGCGGTGATCCACAAACAGAAGCAGTTGCAAGGGCGCGCGTGAGGCAGGGAAAGGATCGGGCGAAACCGACATAAGCGATGAACCATAAGATCAATAAGTTATGGATCGAGGCGGGCCTGCACCGTGACCATCCACCCGCATTCCAGCCAAAAAGGCGCAAACTCTTTACAATCAACGTCAATCAAAATCAAGCTGCAAGCCAGTTGCAATCAAACTACATGCAAACGCCCATCAAGGGCAGTGGGGGGTGATGGAGCTGGCAGTGGTTGCCTCTGTCGATACCAATACCGTAGAAATGCCGTCGCTGGATCAGCCGTTGCTGGATCAAGGGCGGGGTTGGAAATGGGGCCGCAGGCTAAAAGTCGCCAGTCGGTTGAGTTCAGGCTAAGTTGAGCTTGAATGGGTGTTGATTTCTCCAGCCTATCGCTTTTTTCAGCGGGAGCTGCCAATTACGGTAAATCGGGAGGGGTGGAAGCGGCAATTCGATCGAGCGCCGAGCGGGCCGCCTTCGTCACGATCCCGGTTACAACTAGGGTGGCGATCAAACCCAAAATAAAGAGCAACCACTCGATCGGGCTTTTGGCTCGTTCTCCATACCCCGCAAACAGGCTGGCCAAGTCCCGAAAAGAAGCCCCGATATAGACATAGGCAACCGTTCCCGGCAACATCCCGATCGAAGCCAACAGGTAGTCTCGGATCGAAACCTGCGTTAGCCCCAACATATAGTTCAAGGCATTAAAGGGAAACAGCGGCGACAAGCGCATCAGCAACACAATCTTGAGGCCATCTTCTGCAATGGCGCGATCGATCGCCTGAAATTGTCGATTTCCAGCAATCCAGCGCTGTTCCACCCAATCCCGAATGCCATAGCGTCCCACCAGGAACGCCGCCAGCGACCCCAGCGTGGCCGCCCAGAAAACAATCACCGACCCCCAACCTACCCCAAACAGCACCCCGGCCCCCAAGGTCAACAGCGATCCGGGAACCAGCGCCACCGTGGCAACCACATACACAACCATGAAAGCGACACCGCTCCAGGGCCCCAAATGCATAATTTCCGATAAAACCCACTCCAAGAACGCCTGCACGCTAACCAGCCTCCCTCAGCCCCAAATCGGTGAATTTCAAGAAATCCCTCGTTTTAGCCCCCCAATACTCTCCGTCTATAAAAATCCGCATCTATAAATCTGCTTCTGACAGCCATCAAGTCATCAAAAATTTTTGGAAAATCTTACTTGAAATTTAGCTTGATCTTTGCTCGATCGCTACTCGATAAATCCTGAATCTATATTCCCTTCCTCGTTCTCTTCTTCCTAGACAGTTAAAAGACCTAAATCGAAATTTTCCCGATAAAGACCCCGACAATAGCAGTAAAATGGTTCAATATTATCTATTGCCACAAAATATTGCCACAGAATTGATTCCCACAAAATCACTGGAGCAAAAGCTGCAACTAAAACGGTAACCAAATCCCACTAACCTTGAATTTGACTTTAGAATCTTTTCAGAATCACTTCGTGAATGTCCTATGGATCGGCCGTCCCAAACTCCAATTCCGCTGCCTTCACACATTCACTACGAACTACTTCTTCAGTTGCTGGAACGAGAAACCAGTGGCACTCTCAAACGAGGCACGGAGGAACACCGACAGCTCCAAGAATTGGTGGCCACCCTCCGCCGGGCACTTGCCGTTCAAAAACAGTTGGAAGCCAGTTGCCAAAACAAACAGCTCCCGATCGAATATCACTGGTCGTTGAATCTGCCAGCCGTTGGCCCTCTGAGCAACGCTGCCAAAGGCGAAGAATAATCCAGAATCAATGATCAATCAGGAGTGATCGCTCGATTGGTCAACCATCATCAATCAATTTCATCGATCAATGCTTGATCGAATTTTCATTTCGTATTGATCAATTTTTCATGATTAGCAGTTTGACTATAACCACCAAACTAGTGGTTTTGGTTTCATATTGAAATAGATTCAAATGATTCAAGCAATTTCAATAACCTTTGAATGATTCCAAATTAAACTCACTATCAACTCTTTTTCTCCATTTGAATATTTTCTGAAAAAGCTATCGCAGTTAACCAAGAAAGTAATTTAGTCATCAGCTTTAGCTGATTAGAAATTGGCAAACCCAAAGCTGATTTGATCAGAAAATTAAAGATCAAAGGCTAACAGGCTAATTTAACGAATTTAAATTAACCAAAATAGATCAACATGGATTAATCAAGATCACAGGATCGATTGATCACCAAAATCGCTGGCTTTTGCTCAATTTTTGCCAGTTTAATTGGTCTTTCGCGCCGTGCTCAGTTCCCAATCTTCCCAAGCAAGATGCCAAAAGTCCCGGGCGATCGCCCAAAG
This sequence comes from Limnothrix sp. FACHB-881, assembly GCF_014698135.1. Classification (NCBI taxonomy): domain Bacteria; kingdom Bacillati; phylum Cyanobacteriota; class Cyanophyceae; order Pseudanabaenales; family Pseudanabaenaceae; genus Limnothrix; species Limnothrix sp. FACHB-881. Next base: position 109,786 of record NZ_JACJSN010000011.1, on the reverse strand, counting down.
TGCTTGGGATAGCTCGTTTTGTGACCCATGGCGATCGCTAATTCTTAAGGATTGACCCAAGCCAGCCCGATCGAATCGACCCCATTTCAGAGAAGCTTGTGCCAGTTAGTGGCAGAATGATTTTGGTTTTGTCCATATTTTTATCTGAATCCTAATTGCAAAAGATTCTCGTTTCTGTCGATTCCGAAACCTGTAAAAACCCCTCCCAATTAAAGATCCAGCCCATCAATGACTCAAGACAAATCTGCCGAATCAGGCGATCGCTTACAGTTTCCGATTTGCAACAAACTGAAATAATTAGCAGGATTATTTTTATCGAATTGTGTCAGATCCTAGAATTGCAGATCAGCGCCAATCGGCGATCTGGTAAAAGTGCCTAGAGAGCAAGCGTTTTCGAGTTTCCATCCTCATCCAACCCAGCCGCAGGAGAGAGTACCGGATGTTCACCTACGTCAAGCCCGCCGTGCGCCACGTCCAACCCGAAGATCTTCGGGGGCGGTCTTTAGTCAAGGTGGTCTATGTCGTTCTGGAAGCGCAGTACCAGAGCGCCTTGACGGCAGCAGTCAAGTCGATTAATGCCAACAATCCGAATGTGGCCGTGGAAATCAGCGGCTACCTGATTGAAGAGCTGCGTAGCCCCGAAAATTACGAAGCCTTTTGTGATGATGTGGCCAGAGCCAACATCTTCATTGCTTCATTGATCTTTATTGAAGACCTGGCCGAAAAAGTGGTGGCCGCCGTGCAGCCCCATCGTGATCGCCTCGATGCGGCCGTGGTTTTCCCCTCCATGCCCCCCGTGATGCGGCTGAACAAGCTGGGCACCTTCTCGATGGCGCAATTGGGCCAGTCCAAGAGCGTGATCGGCGAATTCATGAAGAAGCGCAAACAGCAAAACGGCAGCGGCTTTGAAGACGCGATGCTGAAGCTGCTGCGGACGCTGCCCAACGTGCTGAAATTCCTGCCCGTGGAAAAGGCGCAGGATGCCCGCAGCTTCATGCTCAGTTTCCAGTATTGGCTGGGTGGTTCGCCGGAGAACCTGGAAAACTTCCTGCTAATGCTGGCCGATAAATATGTCTTTAAAACGGACAAATCGGGCCGCGATCAGTCACGCGAAAAGATTGATTTGGATTATGCCGAGCCGGTCACCTATCCCGACATGGGAATTTGGCACCCGCTAGCTCCCAAGATGTTTGAGGATACCAACGAGTATTTGGCTTGGTATCGCAGCTCGTCAGTCGTGCCCGATGCGGTACGCGATCCCGATGCGCCCTGTGTGGGCTTGGTGTTGCAGCGGACTCACTTGGTAACGGGTGATGATGCGCACTATGTGGGCATGGTGCAAGAGTTTGAAGCCCAGGGCGCGAAGGTGATCCCGGTGTTTGCGGGGGGCTTGGACTTCTCGAAGCCGGTGGATGAATACTTCTATTTGCCCAGCAAGAACGGCGGTGAACCGACGACGATCGTTGATGCGGTGGTGTCGCTAACAGGGTTTGCCCTGGTGGGTGGCCCGGCCCGGCAAGATCACCCGAAGGCGATCGAATCCCTGAAGCGCCTCAACCGTCCCTACATGGTGGCGCTGCCTCTGGTGTTCCAAACCACCGAAGAGTGGGAAGAAAGCGAGCTGGGCTTGCACCCGATCCAAGTGGCGCTGCAAATCGCGATTCCTGAGTTGGATGGGGCGATCGAGCCGATTATTGTCTCTGGTCGCGACGGCAACACCGGCAAGGCGATCGCCCTGCAAGACCGGATCCAGGCGATCGCCGAGCGTGCCCTCAAGTGGGCCAACCTGCGCCGCAAACCGAAGCTGCACAAGAAAGTGGCGATCACCGTCTTCAGCTTCCCGCCGGACAAGGGCAACGTGGGTACGGCGGCCTATTTGGACGTGTTTGGCTCGATCCACGAGGTGCTGCAAGGCCTGAAGCGCGAAGGCTACGACGTGCAAGACGTGCCCGAGTCGCCCAAGGAGCTGATGGAAGCCGTCCTCAAGGATGCCCAGGCCCAATACGCCAGCCCCGAGCTGAACGTGGCCTACCGCATGAGCGTGGCGGAATACGAAAAGCTCACCCCCTATTCCAAGAAGCTGGAAGAAAACTGGGGCAAACCGCCGGGGAACCTGAACAGCGACGGTCAAAACCTGCTGGTATTTGGGAAGCATTTCGGCAACGTGTTCATCGGCGTGCAGCCCACCTTCGGCTACGAGGGCGACCCGATGTTGCTGCTGTTCTCGCGATCGGCTAGCCCGCACCACGGATTCGCCGCCTACTACACCTACTTGGAAAAGGTCTGGGGCGCGGATGCGGTGCTGCACTTCGGAACTCACGGTTCGCTGGAATTCATGCCCGGTAAGCAAATTGGCATGTCCAACGACTGCTATCCCGACAGCCTGATCGGCTCGATCCCCAACCTCTACTACTACGCGGCCAACAACCCCAGCGAAGCGACGATCGCCAAGCGCCGGGGCTATGCGGAAACCATTTCCTACCTGACTCCGCCCGCCGAAAATGCCGGTCTCTATAAGGGTCTGAAGGAACTGAGCGATCTGATCGGCTCCTACCAAACCCTGAAGGACACGGGCCGCGGCCCCTCGATCGTCGATGCGATTATCGAGCAAGCCCGCGCCGTCAACCTGGATAAGGACGTGGAACTGCCGGAAACGCCCGGTAAGGATCTGAGTTCCGAGCAACGGGATACGGTGGTCGGCTCCGTCTACCGCAAGCTGATGGAAATTGAGTCGCGCCTGCTGCCCTGCGGCCTGCACGTGATCGGTAAGCCCCCCACGGCCGAGGAAGCGGTGGCCACCCTGGTGAACATTGCCGCCCTCGATCGCCCCGAAGACGGGATCATCGCCCTGCCCCGGATCATCGCCAACAGTATCTATCGCGATATCGAAGAGATCTATCGCAACAGCGATAAGGGCGTGCTGGCTGATGTGGAACTGTTGCAGCAAATCACCCTGGCCACCCGCACAGCAGTGAAGGCCATGGTTGATGCCCAAATCGACACCGATGGTCGCCTCTCGAAGCTGACCAAGTTCAACTTCTTTGGCTTCGGAACCCAAAAGCAGCCCTGGGTTGAAGCCCTGAGCGAGGCTGGATTTAACAACGTCGATCGCGACTCCCTCAAGCCGCTGTTCGAGTACCTGGAATTCTGCCTCCAGCAAATCGTGGCCGACAACGAAATGGCCTCCCTGCTGCGGGCCCTCGAAGGGGAATACATCCTGCCCGGCCCCGGCGGCGACCCGGTGCGCAACCCGGAAGTGCTGCCCACGGGCAAGAACATGCACGCCCTCGATCCCCAGTCGATTCCAACCACGGCGGCGGTGCAGTCGGCCAAGGTGGTGGTCGATCGGCTGCTCGATCGGCAACGCCAAGAAAACGGTGGCGCATACCCCGAGACGATCGCCTGCGTCCTCTGGGGAACCGACAACATCAAGACCTACGGCGAATCCCTGGCGCAGATCCTGTGGCTGGTGGGCGTGAAACCCGTGCCCGATGCCCTGGGTCGCGTCAACAAGCTGGAACTGGTCTCCCTTGAGGAACTGGGTCGCCCGCGGATCGACACGGTGATCACCTGCTCCGGCGTGTTCCGTGACCTGTTCGTGAACCAAATGGCCCTACTCGATCGCGCCGTCAAGATGGCCGCCGAAGCCGACGAGCCATTGGAAATGAACTTTGTCCGCAAGCACGCCATGGCCCAAGCGGAAGAACTCGGCATCAACCTGCGCCAAGCCGCCACCCGCGTGTTCACCAACTCCTCCGGCTCCTACTCCACCAACGTTGGTCTAGCCGTGGAAAACGGCACTTGGGAACAGGAAAAAGACCTGCAAGACATGTATCTGTCGCGCAAGTCCTTTGCCTTCTCCGCCGACAACCCCGGCGAAATGGAGCAGTCCCGCGAGTTGCTGGAACGCGCCCTGAAAACCGTGGACGTGACCTTCCAAAACCTGGATTCGTCGGAAATTTCCATGACTGACGTGTCGCACTACTACGACTCCGACCCGACCAAGGTGGTGGCCAGCCTGCGCGGTGACGGCAAAAAGCCCGCCGCTTACATGGCCGACACCAGCACCGCCAACGCCCAGGTGCGCACCCTGTCGGAAACCGTCCGCCTGGATGCCCGCACCAAGATGTTGAATCCCAAGTGGTACGAAGGGATGCTGTCCCACGGCTACGAAGGGGTGCGCGAGCTGGCCAAGCGCCTGAACAACACCCTGGGCTGGAGCGCCACGGCGGACGCAGTGGACAACTGGGTCTATGAGGACACAAACGACACCTTCATCGCCGACCCCGAAATGTGCAAGCGGCTGATGGATCTGAATCCTCACTCCTTCCGCCGGATGCTGGGCACGCTGCTGGAAGCCAACGGCCGCGGCTACTGGGATACGAGCGATGAAAACCTCGATCGCCTGCGGGATCTCTACCAAGAAGTGGAAGACCGCATCGAAGGCATCGAGTAAGGGCGGCTGTAGACCCTATTGTGAGTCTAGGCTAGACTAAACTTCGAGGGTAGACAGCAACCTGTCTACCCTTTGTTGTATGCGATAAGCTGATGATTGAAGACTATGCAAGCGCCTTTGTGGAACGCGCTCAAGACCAAGCTGTTCTCGCCAAAGCCGATCGTCGAATTGCGGCTATGCACATGGGCGGTATTGTCATTGAATGTCGTTTGAAAGCAGATTACCAGTCTTCCTTTCAGACCTCCCCTAGAAGAACTCATGATCTATTAGCACTTGCGATAGGGTTAAATGACTTAGCAGAGCAACAACATCTAGCACGTCCTAAATTTGATGAAGAGACAATAGAGCTAATCCAGAAAATAAATGCTCCTCTTGACCGTCCTTTCATCCACTTGCGATACCTAGGAATTAGCCCAACAGATCAAGACTATATGCAATGGAAAGTCGATTTCCGTACTCTTCAAAAACGGCTCAATCGTATTCTTGGTATTACTCCTTAGGCTCCGTGTCTAATTGAGTTTATGTTCGTATAAATCACTTGAATTTCTAAAGAATCGGAGAACTTAAAATGGATGAAATTTCTATCAGTGAAATCAAAAAAAAATTGATCAACTACTATATCAATACGAAATCTAACGACAACTTGTTCACTAAAAATGCGAGTTGGATTTATGCTTATCGATCAGTCTCAGGGCTGACAAATATAACTGTAGTTAGTGATCGTTTCGAAGGTTTGAGCCATCAGGATCGTCGATTGCAGGTACAGCAACTTGTAAACTGTCCAACTGGCTCTTTATCTCTCTACACAATTCAAGAGGCTGAAGTCTTAGAGCTTGATTATCCAGATGAGATTCAAAATAATTCAGTAAGAACTTGGCATGATCTAGTTGCTTGGTCACAGAATCATGAGAGTACAGAAAATTTACCTATTGTTAACCATCCCAAAGTGGTAGCTTTTTATTCCTTCAAAGGTGGCGTTGGACGAACCACAGCCTTAACTCATGTTGCTTGGTTACTTGCAAAAAATGGAAAGAAGGTTGTCGTTGTTGATTTAGATCTTGAAGCCCCGGGGCTAAATACTGCATTCAATCTCAGAGACATTCCTCAGTTAGGACTAGTAGACTACTTTTACGAACGAGCTTATGCTTTGGAGAATTCGAATTTTCAAATTTCCATTGGTGACATTTTTACAGAAGTTCATGTTGATGAAACATCTGGACAACTAATTGTTGTCTCTGCAGGGCGGTTAGGTTTTAGCTACTTTGCTAAAGTAGATGATCTCAAGTCTACATCACGAGTTGATGGCATTGGGTCACTATGGGATGTTTTCAAGCAAGATATCATCAAACAAGTTCGCCCAGATATTATCTTGGTTGACTCCAGGACAGGAATTAATCAATGGAGCGCTTTTTCACTGATTCAAAATTGTGATGAGATTTTCATTTTTCTATTTCCAAATTTGCAAAATTTGCAAGGGGTATCTACGCTAGTCGAGTTACTAGCCAAGTATAGTCAAAAAGAAATTAACTTTGTTTTCTCTCCAGTACCCGACCTCAATCAAGATACCCTATTCAAGGTTGATCAGTTGCATGATCAATTAAATAGAATTTTTCTTAAATATAAGGACTTAAGTGATGGATTGAACGAATCTGATCGATTTTCAATTGAGACCCAAGATCTGAGTGATCAGCGCATTGTCATCCCTTATCTACCTGCGATCGCCCGCGCAGAATCTTATCCTGTTGTTCCACTAGCGACTTACTATCAAGAGATTGCAAACTATATTACCCGAAATGGCTTTGATAAACCTGATCTAAAAGTCTCGGCTAATCGATGGTCTATCCTGAAATCTTTAAATTTCCCCCGATCATTTGATGCTGGTCGAAATCAATCTAATCTTGAAAGAATCTTTCAACGAACAACACAGTTTAATCGTCTTCTAGAAGAAACAACTTGTTTAATTCTCGGTAAAAAAGGAACAGGAAAAACTGCCATATATCGATTTTTGACTGATCAATATTGCCAGACTACAATTTCAGAAAAATTTAGAGATGGTCAGCTACTAAGCCGACTACAAGATATCTATATTGTTTCTGGCTATGGTCAAATCCATGGTATCGAACGCCCCTCAAAGGATTACCTTAGCCAAATTAATCAAGCTATCCAGAGTTTGAACAGCTCATGGTCTTCTTTTTGGCGTTTGTATACCTTGATTAGAATTTATCAACAGTTAAGTCAAAAACGACAAGAAAAATCTTTACTAAAGCTCTCACGCCATTCTGACTTGAGAGCATTAAAAGAATCTCTCAATATTTTCTTGAAACCCCAATTTGGTAATAAGCAGCTTGAGTCATTCATTCAGATTTTGTCTAATCCAGCTCAGTGTAATCGTATACCTGACGTTTTTCGCATCATCCATGAAAATCTTTCCAAAGAAAGTAAAAGCTTATGGATATTATATGACGATCTAGATGAAGACTTTTCTGCGAGAGGCAGCTTACAAAAACTTGCACTGCAAGGACTTTTTGAGTTTTTGCAAGAGCTTGATGCCAGGAATATGATTAGACTACAGCTCAAAATCTTTTTACGAGAAGATATCTGGAAGAGTTTAGTTTTTGAGAACAAGAGTCATCTTAATGGTCGATATGTTGTCATTGAATGGAAGCATATTGACTTTCTTCGCCTAGCCTATCGCTTCATTACTCAATCACCTGAAATTCACGAATATCTCAATGAAGTTCGGATTATTCCAGAACAGGAGATTGACAATGTTAATGAAACTCAATTATCTGAAGCACTTAGACCTTTTTGGGGCGATAGAATTCGAAAAGGAAGTCGCGGGAAGCAAGTTTACCGTTGGATGTATGAACGCTTGATGGATACTAGCGGTACAGCTTTTCCGAGAAGCTTACCTATTCTGTTGGATGCTGCTAGTAAAAAAGAACTAGAGTACGAGGGTGAAGCTGCTAACAGAACACCTAAGCAACAACTACTACGAACAGATTCTTTAGTTGCTGGATTGAAAAAAGCATCAGAAGAAAGATGTGATGCTATTAGGACTGAAATTCAAGCTCAATATCCAGAGCTTGAGAAGTTTTTTGATCAGCTGCAAAACTTTTCTGCACTACTCACTAATGATGAGCTTAAGAGTACATGGGAATTATTGAATTCTCAAGACATCACTGATGATCAAACGTCTTTGACAGACTATGAATCTTTTAAAAAACTCTTGATTGAACTGGGTCTGATAGAATATCGACCCAAAGATGATAAATATCGGTTTGCTGATATCTATGCTTATGGCTTTGGCATGAAGCGCACTGGTGTACCTTAAAAGCTCATCTCTCAATACTACTTGCTGACTACCACCAGCTGGTTGATGACCTTTGCTTTTTCCTGCTCAAAGGATGAGCGATATCGCTTTGCTGACCTTTACGTTTATGGGTTTAATATGAACAAAAAAGGGATGCGATAAAACATTTTTGTTGATGTAGCTGGTTACGGGCTGGCCGAGATAGTACGGAACTAGGGATCAGGAAGAGCATTGAAGAAACTACAAGCCGATCGCCCTGTTTAAGAATATCGATTTCATTATTGATCTTAGTGTGGAGGTAATGCATCGCATCGCCTCCACACTAAATTTTGCACCTATCAAAACCAATGAGTCAACAACTGGGCACTGTTAGAAATGACTTGCCAAAGTCCGATGAAGGCTAAGATTTTGGTGATGTAGGCCAGCCAGTCAGTTTTAGCTGTTGACCTAGCAGCAGCATGGCGCTGTTTCATGGTTGATGCTCCTGGTTACCATTTTTTGTAGGGCAGGAATTTTCCATTCATGGTGATTTTCACGCGATCGCCCTTGGGATCTTCTTCTTTTTCAATGTCCAAGGTGAAGTCGATCGCGCTCATGATCCCATCACCAAACTTCTCATGAATCACAGCTTTCATCGGCATTCCATAGACCTGCATGATTTCGTAGAACCGATAGATCAGCGGATCGGTAGGAACCACGGGCCCCAGCCCTTTCACCGAAGATTCTGTCAGTTCTGGCACTAAATCTTCGCTGAGTCCCAGAGCGTTGAGTAGCTTGCTAGCTTCATCAGCAGAGGCAGAAGCTTGGCGATAGATCACCGCTGCAATCCACACTTCATCCCGACCGATCGCCTGTTCTAACTCCGTGAATGTCACCCCCTTTGCCTTTTTAGCTGCCAACAGAGTTGCGGTGATTGCGGGAATTTCAGTGGTAGACATATTTTTTCCTTTCAATGTTTGGGTTGCGTTGCTGATTTTGACGGGGTTGATTCTGTCTGCGGCCAACGGTGGTTATTTCCGCACCCGAGACTCTTCCACAGCCCGAGTTTCGTAGGACAAATGCTGCTCCATTGCCGCTTTTAGTTCGTGGTAGCCCGGATATTGATCCAGTTCTTCCCGACGGCGCGGCCGAGGAAATGGCACATCCAGCACCTGAGCAATGCCCGCAGCCGGGCCCCGTGTCATCATCACAATCTTGTCAGACAACAGCAGCGCTTCTTCAATGCTGTGAGTAATCAAGATCACGGTCTTGCGTTCTTGTTCCCAAATTCGCTCAATTTCGTCTTGGAGAAAACCGCGTGTGAGCGCATCCAAAGCGCCAAAGGGTTCATCCATCAACAAAATTTGTGGATTGATTGCCAGCGCCCTAGCAATGCCCACCCGTTGCTTCATTCCCCCTGAAAGTTCATGGGGGTGTTTAGCCTCAGCTCCCCGTAGCCCCACCAAACCAATGTAGTCTTGGACGATCGATTTTCGCTGGGCAATTCCCATGGTTGGGTAGACTGTTTTCACCGCAAAATCGATGTTTTCAGCAACCGTCATCCAGGGCATCAAGGCATAGTTTTGAAACACAACGCCGCGATCGGGCCCAGGTGCAGAAACCGGCTGACCATTGATGCTGACTTGTCCCGTGGTGGGCTGAGATAATCCCGCAATAATGTTCAGCAACGTGGACTTGCCACAACCCGATGGCCCAATGATCGAAACGAAGGTGTTAGGCTCCACTTCCAGATCAATATCCGCGATCGCCACAAAAGATTTTGAGGTGCGCCGCAGCAATTTGTCCATCTTGCCCGTGCGTCCCGGGAATACTTTGGAAATACCGTGCAGTGTCAGATGCGCTACAGGCGGTTCAAGGGAGGGGAGCGCCATTTTAGATGCAGGAACTTGCATGGATTAAGACCTTTGGCCAAAGGAAACTCGATGTTGCAACACACCAAATAGGTAGTCCATCAACAGCCCTACCAGCCCAACAATCAAGATGGCAGTAATGATGCTGGTGATCTTCAAGTTATTCCACTCATTCCAAACGAAATAGCCAATTCCACCACTCAGCAAAATCTCCGCCGCCACAATTACCAACCAAGCAATTCCTAGGCTAATTCGTAGCCCGGACACAATATTGGGGGCAGCGGCCGGCAAAATTACCTTGGTAATGATTCGCCAGCGGGAAGCGCCTAAGGTGTGGGCCACGTTCAGATAGGCTGGATCCACATTGCTGACCCCGAACTTGGTGTTAATTAGGGTGGGCCAAATGCTGGTGATTGCGATGACAAACAGGGCTGTTCTTTCCGAATCTCGCATGAGTGCCAGACCCAATGGCAGCCAGGCGAGCGGAGAAACAGGACGCAAAATTTGGATGAAGGGATCAACGGCTTTGGAAACCACGGGCGATAGACCAATCAAAATTCCCAGGGGAATGGCGATCGCCGTGCCAATCAAAAAACCACTCAAAACTCGGCGCAAACTGGTTAACAACAAAAGACCAATGCCCTGATCATTGGGCCCATTATCAAAAAACGGGTTTGAGATCCAAAACCAAAGGTCGGCGATCGTTTGGCTAGCCGAGGGCATGATGGGCAAGAAGAGTTTGGAATTTGCGCCCAACTCCCACAGCCCCAAAAACACTAGCAGAATTCCCACAAACAACAAGAAGGCTTGTTGGTCGGTATTCAGCCGAAATGGCTTAACTTTTGATGGAGCAGAGCGGAGTACTTCATTGGTCACGATGGTAAACCTCGCTAGACTTTAAACCGCTTGATTTGCTCATCAACATAAGCGGCGGGGTCTTTGGGATCGAAGGTATCGTACTTCAGTTTTTCAGACCGTTCGGCAGTGCTGGGCGGCGTTTGACCCAGTTCTTTTTGCAGTTCCGCTGCCAAATCCGTCAAGAAGATATCTTGGGCCATCTTGTCGTAATCTGCTTTGTCTTTGGGCATCAGATCCCAGCGGACTAATTGTGCTGCAATCCACTTGGAAAAACTCTTCCAAGGATAGGGATCAAAGCCAATACGATCGGGCACATCCTGCGTATTGCCCAGCCCATCTTCAAATTTGCCCGTTAGCACAGCTTCCACCACAGGCAAGGGTTGATTGAGATACTTACGCTCAATCAAAGCCCTGGCAATTTCAGGACGATTAGCTGGCGTATTTGCATAGGCAGCCGCATCAATAATCGACTTGTTTACGGCCCGGAAGGTATTGGGATTTGCATCAATCCACGATTGACTAGCGGCAAAAGCACAGCAGGGGTGTCCATCCCACAGATCTTTCGTCAACATGTGAATGAACCCAACCTGTTCAAAAACAGCCCGTTGATTGAAGGGATCAGGCATCAACATGGCATCAATTTCACCTGCTGCCATTTTGGCAACGCTGTCCGGCGGTGGCACGGGTGAAATTTGCACATCTTTATCTGGATTCAGTCCCCCAGCCGCTAGGTAATAGCGAATCAGCATATTGTGCATCGAAAATGGGAAGGGCACGCCAATTTTGAAGCCCTTGAAGTCTTTGGCTTCCTTCACCTTGCCTTTATGCTTGGCAGCAACGGTAATTGCCTGACCATTGATGTTTTCAATGCTGGCCAGCTTGATAGGAAATGCTGCTGAACCTAAGCCGAGGGTGATCGCGATCGGCATGGGAGAAAGCATGTGATAAGCATCGAGTTCACCCGCGATCGCGGAGTCCCGAACAGCAGCCCAGTTGGGCATCTTTTTCACTTGCACATTCAAGCCATATTTGCTGTAGAAACCCAGCGGCTCCGACATCACGATCGGGGTGGCACAGGTGATGGGAATGAACCCGATCGTTAAATCCTTTTTCTCCAAATTCGTTGGAGCATCCGCCGCAGGGGACTGATCTGTTGTGGGGGCTTGACCCTGTTGTGGGCCGCAGCTAGCAGCGGCGATCAATGCTCCAGCCACCACCACCCGTTTTAGGAATTCTCGTCGGCTAAATTCACTGTTGTGAATGGTGTTGCTAAAAAATTCCGTGGAGTGAACACCGAATGCGGCTGCAAATACCTGATCAAGCCCGCCTGCTTCCTTAATCAGCGCCTGACAAAAGCGTTCTCGCTCTGGGTTGCCGCCCATCTGTCGTAGCAGCAGCGCTTCTTTCATCTCCACTTCAGTCAGTGTCCTGGCCAGCTCTAGGGTTTCAGGCTTGTACAAACCCATCCGAATGAGATCATTAACGAGTTCTGCCGGATCGTGGGGCATTCCTTCGGCCGCTTGCCAGTGATCCTGAGGAAAATGAGTTCCTCCGCAGGGACAACGACTGAGTTCGACTTGAGCCTGAGAGCGAATATCCACTGATGACATGAGCTGCTCCAATTGGTATTGCGCAGGACAACATTCGGGTCTGTTGCTTTGCACAATACCAAGGAATAATGGGCGATCGCATTAGAATTTTTTTGGCAAGAGTAGGATTTTTTTTCGCTCTTCAAAGAACAACCTAGAACTTTGTGGGAAGTTTAGAAAATTCTCATTTGGAAAATAATGCGCTAGAATCTCCTGATTTCGGAAAAATCAGGCAAAAAGCGTCAATTTTTCTGAAATTTTGGAATCACACCTGCGCTTTATGCAGAGATAGTTCTATACACAAATAATTGATCTATTTTGTTGTATTCAATACCATTCCTATGCGAATCGTAGTCGCACAGAGTTTCGCCAGGACTGGGGCGGATCGCCATAGAGCTGCCGAAATTGGCGAGTGAAGTAAGCCACGTCTGCATAGCCCACTCCCGCTGCAATTTGGCGCACGGGTTGATCGGTTTCACAAAGTAACATTCGTGCCTGGGACATACGGCGTTCTGTAATCCAACGCTTGATGCTGTAGCCCGTTAGCTCTTGGGTCAAATTCGTTAAATAGGCGGGAGAATAGCCGACCGCCTTGGCCACATCATTTAACCCGATCGGGCGGTGATAGTTGGCTTCGATGAATGCAAATACTTGTGATAAACGAGAACAGTCAGGAAAAATTCCGTTTTCGGATTGACTGTTTATTTTGCTTTCTGCTGGGGATGCATGAAAACTCGCTGCCAATTGGGCTTTTCGTTCTAGGCGAGTAGCGATCGCCGCCAACAATTGCTCAACGCTACAGGGCTTGGTTAAATAATCATCTGCGCCCAATTCCATCCCCTGGCGCAAATCTGCCATGGTTGCTTTGGCAGTGAGGAAAATAAATGGAATTGCAGCGGTGGCCGGATGGCGACGAATGGCCGATAGAACGCTGTAACCATCAAGATCAGGCATCATAACGTCGCAGATAATCAAATCTGGCAGATGCATTTGGGCTAACTTGATCCCGATCGAACCGTTCTCAGCCTCGATCGCACAAAACCCCTCAAACGTCAGACATCCCATGAAGATGCTGCGGGTTTGCGCTTCGTCTTCAATCACCAAAACTTTCGTCATGAACTGCCTGATTTACAGTAATGACCTGGGTGGTGTACCATGCCGGCCAAGTTTCGGGCGTATTCTCCAAACCGTGTAGTGTAAGAGGATACACATCCTCATCAGTCGCAAAATTTGTCAGGGATTCTGGACATCATGCGGCAATATTATTGGTCACAGCCTGTTTCAAAGCCGACCACGATACCGGCTGAGGCGCATATCTCCGCCTTAAGAGCATCGCCGGAAACTGACCTAGAAACCCTGCGTCGCCAGCATGAGTTAATCCTGAATGCGGTGGGCGAGGGGGTCTATGGGCTGGATTTAGCAGGTCGAGTAACCTTTGTGAATCCAGCGGCGGCCACCATGATTGGTTGGGAAATTCAGGACTTAATTGGTCAGTCCATGCATTCGGTTTTGCATCATTCCAAACCCGATGGCCAACCCTATCCCATCCATGACTGCCCAATCTATCAAGCTTTTCAAGACGGACGAATTCATCGTGCCAATACGGAAGTTTTTTGGCGCAAGGATGGATCAAGTTTTCCCGTTGAATATATCAGCACGCCCATGCAAGATCAGCAGGGAAATGTGATTGGAACGGTGGTTACCTTCCAAGATATTACCCAACGAAAATGGGCAGAGACTTTGTTGCAGCGAACCAATGAGGAGCTTGAGTTAAAAGTGCGCGATCGCACGGCTCAACTTCATCGTGCCAATCAAGAACTCCAGGAGCTAAGCGATCTCAAATCTCGCTTTGTTTCGATGGTTTGTCATGAATTTCGCAATCCACTGAATAATATTTTGCTGTCAGCATCATCGCTTGACCGTTATGATGCACAGCTTTCCCATGAGCAGCGCCAAAATTATCTTCAGGGAGTCAAGAACGATGTAGAGCGCATGACTCAAATGATTGATGACATTCTAGTGATCGGTAAAACTGAGGCCCATAAGCTCATGGTTCAACCTCAGCCGATCGAGCTAGTGCAATTTTGCCATAGCTTGGTAGCAGAAATGCAAGCGACATCTGCTCAACAATCACTATCGATGTTGAGTCGGCATCGTCATGTGATGGCCAATTTAGACGAAAAACTATTGCGATCAATTCTGACCAATATTCTCTCTAATTCAATTCGATATTCCCATCACCGTCAAAGCCCAATTTGTTTGCGACTGTCAAAGCGCAGCGGCCAGGTGACGTTCCAAATTTGCGATCAAGGCATCGGCATTCCCCGCGAAGATTTACCCCACTTATTTGAACCTTTTCGTCGAGGTAAGAATGTCAGTAATATTCCTGGAACTGGTTTGGGTTTGAATATTGTCAAGCGCTTTGTAGACTTGCAGCATGGAACAATCAAAGTAGACAGCAAGCTTAATGTAGGGACAACTTTTAAAATTACGTTACCGCTTGGTTGGAGCGAAGCATAGAAATAAGGCATCAATTGCGAGATTAAGCGAGCGATCGCAGCGAAATCGCCCAAACCAGTATTTCTAATTTGCATGGGGCTGGCTGATCAGTTGCAGAGATTCAGAGGATTGGTTGCATAGGGATCAGGCGATCGCGCTAGAATCGGCTCCACTGTGCTATTTCAAGGGCCGATGGGCAACACCACCGACTCCTGCATGTCCCAATACGATATTCCGGCGCTGATTGCTGGCTATTCGCGCGGCTATTTTTTAATGGCCGATGAAACGGGTAACGATTTGGGCTGGTATTGCAGCCGGGAACGGACACTGATTCCGCTGGACGATCGCTTCCGATATCCCAAGTCCCTGCGGCGAGTGCTGAATCAAAATCGGTTTACGGTGGCGATTGATCGAGCATTTCGGGATGTGGTGGAAGGCTGTGCCGATCGGGACACCACTTGGATCTCGGAAGAGCTAAAGGAAATTTATTGGGCGCTCCATTGCGCTGGCTATGCCCACAGTTTTGAAACCTGGCAGGGCGACCACCTGGCCGGCGGCGTTTTGGGGATTGTGATTGGTGGGGCGTTCATTGGCGAATCGATGTTTTATCAAATTCCCGATGGCTCGAAGGTGGCAATGGTCAAGCTGGTTGAGCATCTGCGCCGTCGCGATTTTCTGTTGTTTGATGCCCAGATGATGAATCCACACTTGGAACGATTTGGGGCTTACAACATCCGCGATCGCCACTACGAGGTGCTATTGCATCGTGCAACCCAGCATCGCTGCTCATTTTGCTAACTGCATTGCTAGCCATTTTGCCAGGGGTTAGCAATGCAGTTAGCCAAGCGGTTAGCAACGCAGTTAGCCAGTTTGAAAAAGTCAGGGATCAAAAAGCGATCGACTCCCCTGTTTCAGGAATCGATCGCGCTGTGCCAAACGGTGAGTAACGCTGGCAATTGTTCGGAAATTGTTCCGCAAACCACCGTTCATCGGGCGGTGGTAATGGAGCGCTAATCAACTGGGATCAGTAATCAACTGGGAGCAATTACCTACCGACGGCGGAAGCTGCCAAAGCTCGATCGCATCCGCACGGGCGATCGCCCAAAGCTACTGCCAAAGCTGCTGCGGGGTCGGGGAGCAGCCACGCGACGGTTAGGGGTGCTGCGGAAGGTGCTGCTCCCAAAGCCGGAGCCAGTGGCCTTGGCTCGGTTGTTGGCGGCCGGGCGGTTCAGCCCCGTGGCGTTGCGAGCCACATTGCCGGTGGCGCGGAACTGCTGGCGGTTGCGCTCGGCCACGGGGGCAGCGTTGTAGCGGTTTTGATAGCTGCTGATGGCATCACCGTAGCTGCGACCATAGCCGCCGTAGCCCACCAAGGGGCGACCGGGCAAATAGGCCGGGGGCAGCACGTAATGGGGTGCAAACAAAGCATTCGCCACCACTTGACCCGCGATCGCCCCAGCAAAGGGAGACCAGAAACTAGACTCACGGCGAACAATCACCGTTTGTTGCTCACCCGTTTGGGGATTGGTTTGGACAGCGGTTTCGCTATGGAGATATTCGATTTTGAAGTCTTCGTTGAGGTACAGCACGGGCTGACCGTCTTTCATGGCCAGGTAGGGCTTTTTCCCTTGGGCGATCGCCTCGTCATCCAGCCGGGCCATCTGCAACTCGGAGGTGCGAAAAACCGGCGAAGCACCAGCGGGCGTGTTTAACAGCATCAGGGCATATTCCCCCGTGCCGTCGTCATAGGCAGCCTGCTGAACCGGATAGTCGCCCGTGGGCAGGGATTTGGCAGCACTGGGCGCGGCGGCCACAATGGCGCTGGGCAAGGCTTCCGCTCGCACCACCGTTGGTGAGCCAGTGATCGTGACCCAGGCGATCGCGATCGCCAGTACCAAAGCCAATAATTTTCGGAGCATAGGGCTATCTCAAAACAACAAAATCACGCTTGAGGCCATTGGGCGGCCAAGAAGCTGAGTTCTGTGGGCCAAGCCGGCAATGGGCCAAGTCTGCAATCCGCCAGCAACGAATCGATCGCGCGGTGGCGGCCGAACCAAGAGCCGCAGCCCCAAAACAGCAAGCCAAAACAGCAAGCGAGCATTGATTAAAAAAGACCGACCCTGATTTCTCGGATTGTGATTCCGATGGGACGGCATTCCTCCAAAAGACCCCCTAAGCGGGAGTTTCTACAGCGGAATCAGTTCCGGGAAATTTTGCAGGAGCTGATCATTCGTTAGCTCATCTCCCAGACGGGCAGGGGCAAAGTGTACCTGCACAGCCCGCAATTTTTGATTGTAGTGGAGGTTTGCCAGAGCCTTGAGACCCGTTGCTAAGGCTTCAGAATCGGCCAGGTTGGTTTCGAGGCTGGGGACTTCGCCTTCATAGCCCACCGTCAACATCACCAACAGGTTGCTCGTGGCCGGGAGGGTCAGCAGGTCGTCATCCAGTTGGCTGGGCAAATCCAGGTCAGGTTGACTGAGATAGCGGGCCGCCGAGTCGGTGAATAGGTCATTGAACCGATCGCCCGCTTCTCCTTCATCCCAAAACACATCCCCCTCATTGCTGGCGGACTGCCAATAGGTTCGATATTGCAGCAGGCTTTCGCAAAGGTCTGACAGGCCCTGGCCCAAAACGTCCAAGTCCCCTTCCGCTTCGATCGCCTCCCGAGCAATTTGGTTGAGCTTGCCCAGCAAGGGGGCCACTTCTGACCCAGCTAGATGCACAAAAATGCGGGTGACGACGAAGCGGCTTTTGCCCGTCAGTCGATTCCACTGATCACCTAAACTCATGGTTCTGGAACGCTATTGACGCGATGTTGACGCGGTACTGATTCGGTCTTGATTCAGTCTTGACTCGGTACTGATTCGAGATCAAATCAATCCGGTTTGAATGCAAGTTGAATACAAATTGAATGCAACAGGAGTGGCTCAAAATCCAAAAGCGTGCAAGCCTTGGCTTGCCTACTGTCCAGCTTATCCTGTGGAGCGGGGGCGGCTCTGGCGAGATAACCGACCGCTGGCCGGCCTAGCGGAATGGTGGCTGATCGGGTATCGATTGCGTTGCATTCCTGAGGCGTGGTGGGACGAGGGGAGTTTTAGGGAAGCGATCGATCGCGCGATCGGGGCAAATGGGCGGCGTTTGGGCGATGATTCGGCGGTAGTCGGGATTTGGGAATGGTGAAAGGAGTGCGGAGTGGTTGGTGTTGGCGAGCGATCGGGCTGGTGGGCTGCCTGGGATGGCTGTGGGGTGGAATCCTGACCCCAGCCGGGGCCGAGCCGGGGCCGGCTGTGCAAGCGCCCCAAACGCCCTTGGACTGGCGTTATCAATATCGCAAAGTGCGCCATCCCCAAGGCTTTTGGGCGATCGAACTGCCGATCGATTGGAATATGCCGCTCCATCGGGATTATCACTCGGTGTTCTATAGCGAGCCGATCGCCCCGTATCGAGGATGGCAACCCAAACCCCTGCCCCGATCGCTGATTCGGTTGGATTTGGTGCTGCTAGATCAATCCATGGAAGCGGCGGAAACGGATTTAACAACTCGGGCAGAAGCGGCAGGCTTGACCTTAACCGAGCGATCGACTCTGAGCTTGGCCGGGCGATCGGCTGTGCGGATGGTTTTAGATCGGGTGATTTCAGACCAAGTAATCTCGGATCAGGCGATGCCAAATCCGGTGAGTTCAGAGGGCAAAGACGCAAAGGACACAAAACCAGAAGCGGGCCCAGAGTTCGATCGCACCTGGCTCACCCTGATTCCCGTCACCCCGCGCTTGAGTTTGTTGCTGGTGGGGAGCTATAACCCCCGTGAAAATCCGACGGCGGAGGCGGTGCTAACCAAAATTCACCGCTCGATCGAGCTGTTTTTTGAACAACCCACCGACATACGCACACCGGCCCAGCAGTTACTTCCCCTGGAGTTGCCGTCCTTGGAAAATTCACCCGGCGATCGGGAACCCCAAACCCCCTAGAAATAATCCAATTCAAAACAACTCAACACAATTCAACTCAACACAATCCCAACTATCAAAACCATCAAAAATGGGGCGATCAAGAAGTTCGATCGCCCCATTGGTTAATTCCTGGTTAATGCATGGGTCACTGATAACAGGCCCTTGGGACTAGGAACCCACCGTAGCCGGTTCCAGCTTTTCCAACATCAGCTTCGATCGCTTCAACAGGGCTGGCACTGGAATTGGGTAGCGACCATTGAAACAAGCCGTACAGAAATTCTGCGTGGCATCCTGGGTCGCCTCCAGCATCCCTTCTTCGCTCAGGTAAGCCAGCGTATCCACACCAATTTGATCGGCAATTTCCTGCACTGACTTGGTGGCCGCAATCAGTTGCGATTGGTTATCCGTGTCGATGCCATAGAAGCAAGGATGGGTGACCGGCGGCGAAGAAATGCGCATGTGAACTTCCGTGGCTCCCGCATCCCGCAAGGCTTTTACAATCTTGCGGCTGGTGGTTCCCCGGACGATCGAATCATCCACAATAATCACCCGTTTACCCGCGAGCACATCCCGCAGCGGGTTCAGCTTCATCCGAATTCCCGATTCCCGCATGGTTTGGGTCGGTTGAATGAAGGTGCGGCCCACGTAGCGGTTTTTGATCAACCCTTCGGCGTAGGTGATGCCCGAAACCTGGGAATAGCCGATCGCGGCAGGAACACCGGAATCGGGCACAGCAATCACAATGTCCGCATCGATCGGGGTTTCGATCGCCAAACGCCGTCCCAACCGCATTCGATAGCTATAGAGGCTGTCGTTGTGGAACTTGCTGTCTGGGCGAGCGAAATAGATCATCTCAAAAACGCACAGCTTCGGCTCCGGCTGCGTGGCCCAAAAGAAGGAGGCGAGACCATCGTTCGTGATCCAAACCATTTCCCCCGGTTCCACATCCCGCAGATAGTCCGCGCCGATGATGTCTAGGGCACAGGTTTCCGAAGCCAGCACATAGCGCTCGGGCGCACCGGGCAGCGTGCCAATCACCAGCGGTCGCACGCCGTTGGTGTCGCGAGTGCCGATCATGCCGTCGGGAGTCCCAATGACCAAACTGAAGGCCCCTTGGCATTGCTGGAAGGCCCGAATGGCCCCTTCCATCCAACCCAAACCACTGTCCACCTCTTGGCCAATGGCGATCGCGATCGCCTCGGAGTCCGTGGTGGTGGCAAATTCACAGTTGCGGGCGGCCAGGGAATCTCGCAGTTCCGCCGTGTTGACCAAGTTGCCATTGTGGGCCAGGGCCAAAGACCCCAAGCGCGTTTTCACCACGGCCGGTTGTGCATTGACACGACGGCTGGATCCGGTGGTGGAGTAGCGGGTGTGGCCCACGGCCAAATTTCCCGGTAGCTCTTGCAGAATTTTTTCGTTGAAGACTTGCGAAACGAGGCCCATATCCTTGTGGACATGCACCGTTGAGCCATCAAAGGTGGCAATCCCCGCCGATTCTTGCCCCCGGTGCTGGAGTGCAAAGAGGCCAAAATAAGCAAGGGTGGCGATGTTTTCGCCCGGCGCGTAAACCCCAAAAACGCCACAGGCTTCTTCGGGTTTGTCGGGCCGATCGCCCATCAGATCGAACAGGTCTTCAGACTCGGAGGGAAACATTGGGCGACAATGACTCCTAGCAGCAAGAGCGGGTGAATTAGCAAAAAGACGGTCAGAATCGCGATCGAGTGAGGCTGGCGCGGCTGGTTAGCGCAGCGTTTCCTGAGCCAGGTGATTCCTGGTGCAGCGATTGGAAGCCAAAAAATCGGCCACTCAGGAAGTTAACAAGCTCTTAACGATCCCGCCTTAACAGTAACAGAAGTTGCGGAATCGATCGGCTGTGGCGATGGCGAATTCAAGGGCAATCATCATCGGGGCAATTTCCATGGCATCCCGATCGCTCTTCCCATGATTCTGTTGGCTCCCAAGCGGATCGCCAGGCAAGCACCAAGCTCGCCCCTGTGACTGATGATCAGCAATTCATAACCTGATTGAACTGCTGATTGATCGTTGTTGATCATTAATCGATCATCAACCTGACGATCGACAACGATCAACGATGATCCTCAGTGGACGATCGGGCGGCGCGAGATGACGGGGCAATCTCCCTTAAACCAACCGTTCCATCCGGCGGGCGATCGCCTCGCTCCAACCCTCGGTCAAATTCGCCAGGGCCGCATCGAGTGCCGTTGCGCCGTCCGGTGCGTTGATCACCAATCGATCGCCCCCGACGGCTCCCAGCTTGGCCCAATCGGAACCGAGCTGCTCGGTCAGCCAGCTTTCAAACTCGGCCGCGCGATCGCTCGCCACGGACACCACGATCCGCGCGCCGCCTTCGCCAAACAGGGCCGCATCCCAGCGATCGGCTCCAGGGTCGATCGTCACCGTTGCGCCCAGGTTGCCGCCAATGCAGGACTCGGCCAGGGTGACGGCTAGGCCACCTTCCGCGCAGTCGTGGGCCGATCGAATCCAGCCCTGGCGAATCCCGTTACGGCAGGCGGCTTGCACGGCCCGCTCCCGATCGAACTCCACCACGGGCGGCCGACCGGCGATCGTGCCATGAATCGCCGCCAAATAATCCGACGCGCCGAGGGTGACGGGAGCCGTTGCCCCCAGCAGATAAATCCGATCACCGGCCGATCGGAAGCCCTGGCCGGCGATTTGGTGAATATTCTCGATCGCCCCCACCATGCCCACCACGGGCGTGGGATAGATCGCCTGGGGATTGCCCTCGGAATCCAGGGTTTCGTTGTAGAGCGACACGTTGCCACCCGTGACCGGCGTGCCCAGTTCCCGGCAGGCATCGGCCAGGCCGCGACAAGCATTGGCCAACTGCCAATAGCCCACGGGCTTTTCGGGGCTGCCGAAGTTCAGGTTATCAGTCACGGCTAGCGGTTCTGCCCCCACGCAAGAGAGGTTGCGGGCCGCCTCCGCCACCACACCCAAGGCCCCTTGGTAGGGGTCGAGGTACACATGGCGGGCGTTGCAGTCCACCGTGGCCGCCACGCCCTTGGTGAAGGGGGTGGTCGCGTCGGTCACCAGTTGGGGCCGCAGCCGCACCACCGCCGCATCGGCTCCACCGGGCACGATCACCGTGTTGTTTTGCACCTGGTGATCGTATTGGCGATAGACCCAGGATTTCGAGGCGATCGAGGGGGTTTCCAGCAGGCTTTGCAGCACCGCGCTCCAGGGGCGATCGGCCAACCCCGCCACGGAACAAGCGGGCAACGACTCCGGCGACCAAGCCCAAGCCTGTTGCGCGTAGGCCGGCGCTTCCGCCATCAGTTCCCGGCGATAGATCGGGGTGTTGTCCGCCAGGGCCGTCGCCGGAATTTCTGCCGCAATTCCCCCTTGGAACCGAATCCGGACGATCGACTCTTCGATCACTTCCCCGGCCACCACCGCTTGCAGACCCCAGCGGTGGAAGATGTCGATCAGCTCCTGTTCGCGGCCCTTGTGCGCCACAAACAGCATCCGCTCCTGGGATTCCGACAGCAAATATTCGTAGGGAACCATCCCCGACTCGCGCACGGGAATCTTGTCGAGATCCAAATCGATGCCTACGCCGCCCTTGGCCGCCATTTCCGCCGTGGAGCAGGTGATGCCCGCCGCGCCCATGTCCTGGGCCGCCGCCACTGCGCCGGTTTTGAAGGCTTCCAAACAGGCTTCGATCAGGGATTTTTCCAGGAACGGATCGCCCACCTGCACGGCCGGGCGATCGTCCATCGACTCATCGGTTAACTCCGCGCTGGCAAAGCTGGCCCCGCCCATGCCGTCGCGCCCCGTCGTGGATCCCACGTACAGCACCGGGTTGCCAATCCCATAGGCTCCCGCCTTGACGATTTCCGGCGTTTCCATCAGCCCCAGGGCCATGGCATTCACCAGCGGGTTGCCACTGTAGGCGGGGTCGAAGTAGACCTCACCGCCGACGGTGGGCACGCCCACGCAGTTGCCGTAGTGGGAAATACCAGCCACCACCCCTTCAAACAGGCGACGGTTGCGGGCATCATCCAGGGAGCCAAACCGCAGGGCATTCAAAATGGCGATCGGGCGGGCCCCCATGGTGAAGATGTCCCGCAGGATGCCGCCTACACCAGTCGCCGCCCCCTGGAAGGGTTCCACGGCGGACGGGTGGTTGTGGGATTCGATTTTGAAGGCCAGGTGCAGCCCATCGCCCAGATCCACCACGCCAGCGTTTTCGCCGGGGCCCACGAGGATGCGCGGGCCGCTGGTGGGAAATTGGCTGAGTAGGGGGCGAGAATTCTTGTAGCAGCAGTGTTCCGACCACATCACGCCAAACATCCCCAGTTCAGCTTTGTTGGGGTGGCGGCCCAGTCGATTCACAATATCGACGTATTCATCGGGCTTGATGCCTTCGGCGGTGATCTCAGCGATCGGGAAGGGTGCAGATTCGAGAACGGTTTCGGGGGTTGACACGGCTTTGGTGGCGCGATTCAGAAAGCGCCCTAATTGTACAACCGAGGCGATCGGCGGGTGTTGCTCTTAGGTGTGCCGATGGAGCAATCCAGGCAAAAACCCTGATCAAGTGCGCAATCACGATGTGGGTTTGGCTTACACAGCAATTTTGATTCACTATCAAGCTTCACGCCATTTATTGCCAGATCATTGAGATGGCAGATTTTTAAGCCATCTCGTAAAACTGTTGTGAAGAAATTTCTCGGAAATATCAAGAATAGAGGTATTCAGTGAAAAAACGAGAACTAACTGAATGGCTTGGTCTGACGTATGCCGATATGCTGACCTACTTAGCATTAGGTGCTGCCATTGCCATGTTTTTTATTCGACATGCAGGTCTTGATGTTTTATTGGCAGTCACTGCTATTACGCTTTCGGTAGTTGCTTGTATCGTTGGCATGAAGCGAGATCCACAAGTCTCAAACTTCACCAACATAATGAAACGAACTGGATATCCTTTTGCTTTAGTAATTATTGCGTTAATTATTGCATTTCATTACACTTTTGGGGTTGCATTAAACAGCTTTGAATCACCAAAGCCTTACTATGTTGCATCTAGGGCAATGCAGCCCACTCTGGAGGTTCATGATCGAGTGATGACTGATCAAGGAGCTTATCGATCTAGAAATCCAGAGCGTGGAGAAATTGTCGTTTTCCGTCCCAGTGAGGCATTGATATCAAGAGGACTCACAGGTGTAATCATCTCTCGAATTATTGCTTTGCCCAATGAGCAAGTAGAAGTACGAGATGGTAAAACATTCATTAATCAGAAACCTCTTGAGGAAAAATATATTGCTGAAAGGCCAGACTATCAATATGGGCCGATCCTAGTTCCTCAGAACTCATATTTCATGCTCGGAGATAATCGAAACAATTCTTACGATAGTAAGGATTGGGGGTTCGTTCCGGCTTCCAATGTGATTGGAAAGGTTAAGTTAATTTATTGGCCACCAAATCGCTATGGCTCTCTATCCAAGGAGAGTTAAACACGTTAAAAGTTGAAAGTATCATTCGATTCTGTTTCAGAAATTGAGGAATGCAGCCCATTGCTTCAATCATCGAGGTACTTATGCTGCTATGGCTTGAAGACTGAAGGACGATCGCACGGCGCTGTATCTTGTCCCACGGCTAGAATCAGAGCAGATTTCGCGATCGCCCTTGTCATCCCATGCAAGCCCCCGATTTACCAGCAGCTCTGATTCCCATCACCAATCAACTGCGGGCATACTTTCAGCAAACCTACCCCGATCGCCTCGATCGACTAGTGCTATTCGGCTCATGGGCACGGGGAGAGGCAACCGCTGATTCAGACCTAGATCTATTGGTAGTTTTGCGCGATCCGGTTTCACCCAGCCGAGAAATTAGCCAAACCAGCAAATTCATCGGTCAACTTTGCTTGGATCACAACATTTTGATATCGCGACTCTTTATGGGGCGATCACGCTTTGAAACCGAAAATTCCCCCTTGCTGCGAAATATCCGGCGCGAGGGAATTGCTTTATAGCTAGGCAAAAATATGCCGTAGATCTGTTGCGAGACGAATAGCTACACACGTGATCGCGACAGGATTCGCACCACTTGATCGGGTTGGCCCGTGGGGACGGCGGGACTCCAGAGGATGGTTTCGCCGATGCCGCAAAGGTGCAGGCTCTTGACTAGGCGATCGATCCACTCACTTTGACCCACGAGGATGATCCGGTTGCAGCGATCGTCCAGATGATTCAGGCGCTCCAGAATGGGGCGATCGCCGTTGGTTGGGGTAGTCATATCGATTGAGTGCTGCGAATTGACAACAAATTCACTGTAGTCGATCAAGTTGTCAACTCGCAACCTTTACGCGATTTCCCGAGTTTGACACCATGAGCGGCATGGGAAAAGCCGGGAAAGCACTACGCGAAACGCTACAACAGCACAACCTCACGCAAAATCGTTTAGCCGTGACGATGGGGATCGCGCGCGGCACGATGAGCCATTGGGTGGCGGAAACACGCGACCCAACAGCGGAATCGATTCCAACCATTGTGGATGCCCTGGAGCAGTTGAACCCGGAAGCCGCGCGGACATTTGTTGAGGCTTACTTGGGCCGGGCGATCGGGGAGCTGGCTCCTAAAGAGTCTGAGGGCGAGGGCTGAGCGGAAACGGCCGGAAAAGCATTACGCGAAACACCCCACAGTTAGCCCGCTGTCCGAAGTCAGCAGACGAGGGCTATGGGTATTGGTTGGCCGGCCAAGAGCGGGCCGCAGATGAGCTGTTGATTAGGTCATTCAACAGTTAATTGATCGTGGGCAAAAATGTTAACTGCTGTTAGATTTGTTGTATCTTTCTCAGTCTAATTTAAAAATTTAGCATCCATAAATTTAGGACTCAATTATGTTTTTATACCTCGTGATTTTGCCATGTGCCTTAACAAGCGTTTCAGACTAGGTTTTCTTTAGTTAAAGAGGTGCTTCTTTATACTTTGCACAGTTCACCACTGAGGCTACTGGGCTAAGCAATGACAAGCCATTCAACCCAAAACGGTCTAACCGTTCCGGCTAAATCAATGAAATTTGGACTTCGTTCGATCGGCACTCGCTTGTTTGTGGCGGTGATTTCTGCCGCTGCCATTGGTCTCGGCAGCTTAGGGTATTTATTTTATAGTGAGCTGAAGTCCGTTCGGATTTTGCAACTAACGTCGGAAACGGATAACAAGGTTCGACATCTTGATGCGGAGCTGCTCAGTGGTGAAACTTTTTTAAAGAGTTTGGTTTCCGCAACGATCTTCTTGCACGATAGTGGTGTGCGATCGCCCGAGGCCTACGAGAAATTAGTACTTTCATTTATGTCAGCTCGTCCTAAGCTGATCACTGGATTTGGGGTGATGCAGTTCCCCAAGGGTTTGGTCGATCGTGAGTGGTTTGGGCCCTATATTGAAGAATCTATTCCCGATCGCGGGGTTAGCCTGGCTCAAAATCCTAAATTTACGCTGGTTGATCTATGGGCAGTAGATCAATATCCCAAGATGCAATATTTTAAAGACGCGGTTAAGGCCGATCGCTATCTTTGGTCAGAGCCTTATATGAATGATAATTATCCCATTCCGCTCATGACCTTTTCAGGGACGATTCGTAATCAAAAAGGTCAATTAATTGCCGTGATGAACGGAGATATTAATATTGATGATCTTAATAAAGATATTGATGCTAGTGATCTTAATTTGAGTCAAGATGATCCTTCATTCAATAGCAATGGCTACCATGCCCTAATTACAAAAAATGGGCAACTCTTGAGTTATTCTCTTGATCCTCGTCAGGCTGCCCAAATGGCTAATGTTTCATCCATTCCATCCCTAAAACCGGTTTGGGAACAAATTCGTTACCGAATTAACCAAGGCATTGAAAAATCACATTTTGAATCTGATTCAATCTATTGGGTTTATCAAACAGTTCCCAGAACTCAATGGGTGATGCTGGAAGCGATTCCCTATGAGATGGTTGCCAAGCCTGCTCTGCTAGGAGCCATTAGCGCCACAATCATTGCAGCCGTCTTTTTACTTTTGGTTGTTTGGTTATTTATTCAATTTTTAAATCGCCGCTTGCAACCCATTTTAGATGTTTGCGATCGCACGATCGGGGATCATAGGGACATCAACAATTCAGGCGATGAAATTAGCCATTTGTCTGATGTCTTTTTCAATATGGTTAATCAGCAGCAAACCCTACTGCGCAAGTTGCAAACAGCCAACAATCAACTCGCGCAGTCAAATCGACTGAAAGATAATTTCTTGGCAACCATGAGCCACGAACTCCGCACTCCGTTAAATACAATTTTGGGAGTGGCGGAAATTTTGCAAGAGGGTATCTTTGGTGGAGTTAATAAGCAACAGCACAAAGCCTTAGAAAATATTGAAAAAAGCGGCGCGCATCTTCTGGCTCTAATTAACGATATTTTGGATATTGCCAAAATCGAGTCGGAATTTTTGGAGCTGAATTGCACGACCGTCGCGATCGGGGCGCTTTGCACATCAAGTGTGGCATTCATTCAGCCCCAAGCCGAACAGAAGAATATTCGACTGGAAACCAATCTATCGCCTAATTTGCCAGATCTATATATCGATGAACGTCGTATCCGCCAAGTTTTGTTGAATTTGCTCAATAATGCCTTTAAATTTACGCCAGAAGGGGGACACATCACCCTAGAAGTGACTTGCCAAAAGGAAGAGAGCGAGGACGAGGCAGAAAAAAATGGAGAATTACAAAAATATTTTGTGCGAATTTCGATCACTGATACGGGTATTGGGATTGCGCCAGAAGATATCAAGCGTCTTTTTCAGCCGTTCGTGCAAATTGATAGTGCCCTCAATCGTAAATATGAGGGAACGGGTTTGGGTTTGGCTCTGGTGAAGCGAATTGTTGAACTTCACGGTGGTCGTGTGGGGTTGACCAGTGAAGTGAATGTGGGTAGTTGTTTTACGATCAATTTGCCTTATATTGAAACGCGATTTTCCGTTGGGCGAGAACGGGAAGGCAAGCCCAATTCACAGAAAGATCGGGAAACCTGCACTGAAGTAGCCCGAGAATGAGGACTGAAAAGGAATCGCCTAGATTTTTTCGATCGCCAGGTCGCGCAACCAAAAAAAGCGATCGTCCCGCCATTCACGACCCTTTTCGCGGCTTAGATAACCGGTGAGTGGGGAAGCCAGTTCGATCGCCACGCTGTGCAGATCTTCCATTTCCAGTAATTTTGGTGGCTGGGAAGTGATATAGACCGCGTGAAGCTCGACTGTGCTGGCTCCTTTATTTTGATTGTTACTTGTTAGTCGTTTCAGGCAATCAATCAAAAATGCACGGATTCGCAATTGTTCGATTTTTTCATCTATAAAGTTATTGATTTGGTCATCGGCTTCTTGAGCATAGGGCGGATTTTTTAGGCAATTTTCTAGCTCCCATAAATTCAACGAACCAGGATAGGAAACATTGAGCTTAACCAAGCGTTCTAGGGTAGTGGGTTTAATCAAATTCATACGGTTGCCTTGGGCTGTTTTTTGAGCATGGTGGTTGGGTTTACCAACAGAAATGACTAATTTTATGGCTTGTTCATAGTCTTCAGGATTGAGATATTTGTTACCAAGTTTCATAAGCTGCGAAAACACCCCATCGGGTAGCGTGTCGCGGCTGCTGGATTTACATTCACCGATGATTAAATAGGGCGATTCACAAACAAAATCTAGACCGCCTGCGCCGCCAACACTATCGGGATCAAGGCTGGCCTTGGGGTTTTGATTGCGGTTAGAAAATCCCAAAGAAATCATGGCTTGGCGCACCAGCCGCTCGAATTCATTGCCTTCGCTGGATGCGCCGACTTTAGAAATTTTGCTCATCCAGGGACTGAGACGGGACGATCGCCCTGGCACGCGCCACCCCAAAAAGGCTTGGATGCGGTTGTCTAATTGTGTGGCGCTGGGCAGTGTGTTGGCTAAATCAGCAAGGGTGGATTGCAGGGTTTCGAGTTCTGAATGTTCGGGCGGCTGTCGATCGCGAAGTTGTTGCGATCGCCGTTTGAAAACCGCTTCTGGCAGCACCGGCTCAGGATTTTCGCCTGTGAAGGGACGGGGCATCACCACACATTTTCCGATCGTACTGAGGTCTTCAAAATCGTGCTCCAGCGGGTGGGGGGTGAGCAGTCGAAAAGCACGGACGGTGGCTAGGAATAAATGTCCTTTGGTGGCGATCGAGCGAGCGAGGAAATCCTCAGACCAAATGGTGAGGGCGGCGATCGCGTCAACGGCCGCCAAGTCGTCAATAATTTGGCATTCCACACAGGTGACGATCGCTCGGATGGCGGGGGGAAAGCTCTCGGAACCCAAATCTGCGAATCGGTAGGGGCGATCGTGCGATCGGGGATTGAGGCGATCGGGAATCGGCTGAAGCGCCAACATACGCTGGGGCTTGATGAACGTGGCGGACAACATCGCCAACATTCGCCCTTGCAACAGTGCTGAAATCTCAGATTCTGGCAAGCAGAGGGCGGCGGTGGGTTTGGGTTGTAGTTCCATGTGGCTGGATTACTAATTAATTTTGTCAACCACTTGCAAAGTCAATTCGTCCTCCAAATACCCCAGAGGAGCTAGCAGTTTTTCCGTGAGGGTTAGAACGCTAGAAATTCCCAAATCTGTTTCAATGTATAGCTCTACCTTTTCTAGGAAGATAGGCTTAAACATCCCCTCAGTTTTTTGAGAAAACCGAGCCTTTCGGCCATTGGACTCCAGCGCAACTTTGACAAATTTCTCGGCGTGTTTCTCTGCCAGTACTTGGTTAATGGTGATAAAGAACTCGCGCCAGCTCTTGACCGAATAATTTTCGCCACGCAGGGTAAAAGCACAAAGTTTTTTGCCTTTGTAATCAGACTTGAGAGTGAGTGACTGAATTGTCGATGCATCAGTGGGTGGAGTTGTGGACTGGCTCGCGCCGTCTGGTTCTAAATCATCGTCGCCACTACCCACCAAAAAATCGATCAGGTCTTCTTCGTTGTCCTCGATCGCGCTGGTATCGATCAAATCATCGTCACCAATAATGATGCTGACGAGGGTTTCATCATCGATAATGCTCGGATCAATCAAACCCGATGGATCACTGAGAATTTCCAGCAAAATTTCATTATTCAGTGCAATTTCGCGAGAAAACTCCTGTACTTCTGCTTCCGTCAAGCCATAAATTGAAGCGCTTTCAAAGACGGCTTTTAGAGCCATCAAGACTTTCAACTGTTTCGGGTCAGGTTCAATGTGTTCGCCGCCTTGGCGCTGGATAAAGTTCTGGTAGGTTTTGTAGGAATCCCAGAAGGTCTTGATCTTGAAGTCTGCGCCACGAATCAGACAGCCGCGCGTCAGCCCATAGGTTTTGTAGTCCACTAGGCGATTCAAACCGGCGGCAAAGGAGAGGCCCGATTGTTGCAGGACGGCTACCCCGATCGCGAAGGGTTTGTCCTGTTCGGTTCCGACAATCTTGAAGTTGATGTAGCCAGCATTTTTGGCTTTGGGTTCAATATTGGCGATCGCGGTAATCGTAGCCCCTTCGATTTTCTCGCCGGATTTTGTTTCACCGCTGATGGTTTGATTGACGACTAACTCAAAGCAATAGCGCAGGGTTTCAGCAACAGTAGTGCCATCGGCCATTGCTTCGCGATAGTCATCTTGGAGTTTCTCTTCAAATCCCTTTTGAAAACGTTCCTCAGGCGGAATCGGTGGCGCTGTTACCACAAAGTTTTCAGCACACCAACGCAGGGCGTAACGAATTGGTGGGCGTTCTTTTTTACCAAGTTCCCTCAGCTCATCTTCATCAAAGGGATAGAACGGATGAGGCGGCGTTAAATTGCGTGGCTCATAAAATTTCTTCTCTAGTAAGAATCTAACTAGCTTGAGGAGTAACTGACTATCTAGTTGCTTCAGGCTAATAGGCTGACCAGTACCCGCTGTCATTCGATCAGTAGCACCAGCCAGAGACGGTATTTCAGATTGCCATGAATTGGGAAATAAGAAGGAGGTTAGAATTAATCCACAATCTTCCTCGGAAAGATGTAATGAATCAAAGATAGACTTGATCAAATAAGCTAAAACTTGCGTTGAGGTCAAGCCCTGATTATTCAATTGTGAAATTTCAGTCTCATCAAAACAAAGTAAAACAGGACGATGAGCAACCAAAAGCTTTAAAATTGCCAGGTTCGCTTTTAAAGATTCCGACTCCCTAGATGAATCAGAAGCTGGAATACTGGGTAAACCCATTTTCTCAAGATAGGCTGTCGATAGTTCATCGCCGCTCAGCCATTTAATAGCATAAGGAGCATAAGATTCTGATAGAGTCCAAATTAAGGCCTTGAGGATGTCAGGATCAACGTCTGGAAAGCAAGGCTGGCACTTAGCAAACAGCGTCTCAATTAAGCTTTTTCCCTTTGCTTGATAGCTACGGCAGTTTTCATCAAATTGCTTAACAAAGCGTACTGAATCGAGACTCTGATTACTTTTGGTGTTCAGTATTCTTTTCTCGATAATAGAAGTTGCCAATGCTTGCCACTGAGAAATGCCTAGCACAGTAAGTTGTGACAAGCTTCGGGAAATAGCTTGACGTAGCTCATAATTGATCAGATCAATATTTCCACATAGAGAAAAACTCATGTAGAGAAAAAAAGCATCTTGGGCTTCATAGATCCGCCTGTGAAGCCGCCGAACCAAGTGACTTTTTCCCATCCCCTGTTCGGCAGTGATTACGAAAGATGAAATCTTTTTTTCTCGATCAGAATTTTCTTGAACTTCCTTCAGTCTTTTTAAAATCAATTCCGATGCCGAAGCGTGCAAAAATTCAAAATCGATAAAGTTTGTATTCCAAACATCCTGATGCTTGACAACAGATCGCAAGTTGAACGGATTATATTCCTGAATGGCTTGATGAATTTCATGCAAAGGGGAAGCATTCGTCATAACCCAAAACTCAACTTTGCGATCTGGTGTGCAAGGAACAAAACAGGACAAATCAAGCCGCTTTACAGCAACTTGGCATAGAACCGTAAACCACTAGTTTTTGTTTCAATTGAGTCTTTGAGCTGATCCTTCGACGCATCGGATGCATTGCCCTTTTCCAATTGAAAAATGTCATCGCCCTGCATTTCCAGTAGCCATTCATCGAATTGTGCGCGCGAAATTCGATCGCCCAGTTGCCGACGAATTTGGTAGATCGGCACAAAATTTTCGCAGCGATGTTCCTCATTCAAGAACTTGTGGGTGTCCAAAACCACCGTCTTAAATTCGTCGTAGGACGTAATTTTTTCGCCCGCCGAAACAGCCCCAGCCGCCGGAGCGGG
This sequence comes from Limnothrix sp. FACHB-881, assembly GCF_014698135.1. Taxonomy (NCBI): domain Bacteria; kingdom Bacillati; phylum Cyanobacteriota; class Cyanophyceae; order Pseudanabaenales; family Pseudanabaenaceae; genus Limnothrix; species Limnothrix sp. FACHB-881. The sequence continues at coordinate 77,933 of NZ_JACJSN010000011.1, read as the reverse complement.
AGCCTGTTGCAACCAATTCAACGCCGCCTGAGCATTTTTGGCACTCACCACCGTGCCCTTTTGTCCCTTTGTCCAAAACGTCAGTTTGCCCGCCCGCAATTCTTGATCCAGCCGCGCCTTGCCCGCCGCCGTCAGGGATAACCGTCCCCCGTTCTCGCTCACAGCTCCCGCTTGGAGCAGTGCATCCACCGCTTCCTCAAAATCCGAAACCTTGACCTTGCTGCCACAGCGAGATCGCGCCGTGTCGTCCTTACCCTTGCCACTAACTTTGCCTTTGCGAGGTACGCCCGCCCCCGTCATGCGTTCTAGATCCCACAAGACCAGCAACAGCAGCGTTGATTGCATCTCGCCTTACTCCTTTGTGACCCGTGCATGGATGAATGGATCACGTAAACCATGGTAAACGATTTTGCTGATTGCGGTTTGCGAAATCTAGAAAAAGTGAATTTTGAAAATGATTTTTTGAGATTTGCTTTAAAGGCGAAATAAAAATTAAACCTGTGATGAATCTATTACCAGAGGATGAAATTGATTTCTCAGGAAGCAAATAAGGGAGGTTTTCGGCTGTTTTCTAAGCAGAACGCGCCTATTTGCGCTGGGAGGCTCAATCGTGGCTGATTGTGCTGATCACCTCATAAAAATCCTCCAACCGATGGCTAGATTGGAGGATGGGACTGAAAGAAAGGGCGATCGAGTGGTTGGGGATGGATTAAACCAAAACTGGTTTTAGGCGATCGGCTTGGTGTCCATGGCGGCAAGTTGGGCGATCGGTTGCCATGCGGTCACATCAGCCAGGAGACTTTCATAGCCCAAATCATTGGGGTGCAAACCATCGGAGCCGAGGCGCTGTTCAACCCAGGAAGCCCCACGCGCGAGCCACAATTCAAAACAGTCTAAAAACGGAATCCGCCGCGCCTCACAGGCCCGACGGATCACTTCTTTATATTGATACTGATCGGCGTGGTTGTAATACAAACACTCTAAGAAGGGCATTTTGCTGGGGTTGACGGGAATCATGCCCACAAACAAGACGGGGCAGAGACCCTGGGCCCGATCGAGCAAGGCTTCCACTTGCGGGCCAAAGATTTCAATGGGGGTCATGTTTTTGCCATCGGCCCGGCCCACTCGCGGCGAATCATTGGTGCCCACGGAAAGAATCAGGCGATCGGGCAGGCGATTGCGCAACTCGCCCCGGCTGCGAAATTCCAACTCCAGTCGATCGCTCACTTGGCTCACCTTGTCGCCCCGAACGCCCAAGTTATAAATCACATGGCCGGCTGAGTCGGGAGCCATCCACTGGCGGCGCAATCGTTCAACCCAACCGCCGCCACTGAGATCGCCGTAGCCATAAATCACACTGTCGCCCATGGCAATGATGCGGAGGGGTTGCGGTTGCTTGGGCCGAAATGGAGTCACCACGGCGTTATGGCGCATGACAGGAGACGCGATCGGAGCTTGCATAGGCTGCGGCGTGGAACGCGATCGAGAAAGGAATTGAGCCGGAATGTATCACTGCTGGGATGCTTGAGGCAATCACCCATCCCTAATCATCCTCACAGTGGGATTGAGCCTGATTCCGGGTCAAAGGAGCCGATCGGGACAGTTTTGGCGATGGTTGTGGCGATGGTTGCGGCGGCTGGGTCAAGGCTGGGCAAATTCGGTTGGGGCAAAGTTGGGGGACATTCAGGGCGAATCCGGAGCGAATCCGGGGCGAATCCGGTTTGAACCAAAAGAACGCAACAGGCTACATCGGCCACCAAGGGAGTTTGCTAATCTCTCGATCGCCCTTGATAATACGCCCCGGACTGCCCAGGCCCCGACCGCCTCTCCCGCCAAACTCCGCTGAACCACCTTCAACCACCCGCAAGTAACCTGCCGTTTCCCATGAGCAAAGTCTTCCGCGAGCTGCTGAAAACCATCGGCAGCGGGCCCCACACAGGCAAAAATTTGGATCGATCGCAGGCCGCCGAAGCCATGCGACTGATGTTGACCCAGGCGGCCACCCCAGCCCAAATTGGTGCGTTTCTGATTGCCCATCGGATTAAGCGGCCCACGGGCGAAGAGTTGGCGGGCATGTTGGATGCTTATGCTGAGTTGGGGCCGCGCTTGGGGCCGATCGCCCTCGATCGGCCCTTGGTCAGCTTTGGGATTCCCTATGACGGGCGATCGCGCACGGCCCCTTTGGGCATCGCCACGGGGTTGATCTTGGCGGCGGCGGGGTTTCCCTTGCTGTTTCATGGGGGCGATCGCATGGCCACAAAATATGGCATTACCCTCACGGAACTGTGGCAGGCCTTGGGTTTGGATTGGACTCGGGCCAGTTGGGAGCAGGTGGAACGGTGCTTGGCAGAGCAAGGCCTAACCTACTGCTATCTGCCGAAGCATTTCCCCGAAACCTTGCCCCTGGCGGCCTACCGCGATGAAATTGGCAAACGGCCGCCCCTGGCCACCCTGGAGCTGTTGTGGTCGCCCTACCAAGGGCCCCAACATCGGGTGATGGGGTTTGTGCATCCGCCCACGGAACAGATGATGCGTGATGCCTTGGCGCTGCATCAAATTGAGTCCTTCACCACGGTCAAGGGCCTCGAAGGCAGTCCCGACTTACCGCACGATCGGACGGTGATCACGGGATTGGGGCAACCGGGCCGGTTCGATCGCCTCTGTCTCAACCCCTGGGATTTGGGATATAGCCAAAGCAATTTGCCCCTGGGGACGGCTGCTGAATGGGCTGAAAACTTGAGTTCCCTGTTCCAAGGGAGCCATGGCCAAGATCACCCCTGGCGCACCAGTGTGATTTGGAATGCGGGTTTCTATCTTTGGCGACTGAGCAGCACTGGCTCCGATCGGCCCACTGACTTCACCGATCGAACGCCATTGAAGAATTACTTGGCTCAGGCGGCCACGATTTTGGATCAAGGATTAGCCTGGCAGAAGCTTTTGGATCTGCGATCCCATCTGGCGATCGCCCCAGAATAGGCAAGAATGGGCAAGCAAAATCAACCCCAAACCGGTTAACAATTCCGGCCCAGAGGGGTCTGACTCCCATGTTAGACTCGCATGTGACTCATCAAAACGATCGACTATCGCTCCTCTGCACACGAGCGTCCCATCGGTGGGGCGCTTTTTCGTAGGTGAGCGATCGCTTGCAGGATACCAGACTCGTTGAAACTTTGGGGCTGGGAATCCCGATCGGGGCCCCAAGAGATCCACAAACCATGCATCAATCCAGACTGGATCAATTTAGACTGAAATCTAGACTGAGATTCAGATTGATGATCAGTTTGATGATCAGTAAATTCCTATCGGTGATTAACCATTGGCTATGAACCGCAAACGGCAACCCGCCCGCGATCCCTACCGCGATCGCGACAGTTATCGCAGTGATTATCGGGGAAGCGCTCGCGAGTCGGCCGGGCGCGACGCGGATCGCGAACCGAGATCGGAAGGGCGATCGCCTGAACCACCCAAGAAAAAAGGCTTTAACTACACGGTGGTGGCGATTTTGGCCGGCGTGTTCATCCTGGGTATGGGCGTGGGCATTGGGTTCAGCTCTTCGGCCAGTGTTGATCCGCAAAATGTGGCTTCGCGGGAATTTATCGATCGGGCGGCTCCCAACCCGGAACTTTGTGCCCAATTTGGAGCCAGCGCCATTTCCATGAATGCGCGCATTTTTGTGACCCTCAGCCCCTTCAGTGTTTACGTGTCCCAGCCGGAAATGCAGCCCGGTTGCGTCATGCGCAGCAACAACTGGGCCGTGCTGCAACAACGGGGCGTGGTGACGGATAAGCAGATTTCCGAATGCAAAAACCGGATGAATACCTTTGCTTTCACCGGCAGCATTGACAGCAAACCCCGCGTGGACTGTGTTTATCAAAACGATTCGGCGGGGAACCTGTTCTTGAATCAGCCCGGCGTGGTTCCGGCCCAAGAAAGCGATCGTTTCTAGCGTGACCCACGGGGGAATAAAGACGGGATGTTGGCTTATGGATTGGCGATTTTAGTGGCGATCGGGAGCCTGTTGCTCTACGCGATCGCCCTGCGGTTTCCGATCCTGTCACGGCGTAGTGACGTGATTTGGAGCAGCTTTGGCCTGTTTTATGCCCTCGTGCTGTGGGTTTGCAGTGGTCAACTGCACGGGGCCGTGCTGCTCAGCCAAGGGGTGGTGGTGGGGTTGATGGCCTGGCAAGGGTGGCAAACCCTGGTGCTGCGCGAACAAGTGGCGCGATCGAGCCTGGATGAGGTGCTGGTTGCCGCGTTGCCCCAGTTCGATCGCTGGGCCGGGTTGCTGAATCTCTTTCGCCCCGGCCAACCTAACTTGACCGGTTGGCAAGCTTTCCGCCAATCCCTCACTGGTTTTGGGATCGTGCTTTGGATCCAGATCCAGACCCAATTGGCCAACCTGCGAGCTTCCCGATCGCCCGGCAGCAGTCCTGCCCCAACGCCCAACTCAGCATCCAAACCAACGCCTAGCCCAGCACCCAAACCAACGCCCAGCCCAACGCCACCCCCGACCAACGCCGCGGCCGCGCCGCCCGCTCCGGTCAGCCCCACCACAGGCAGCACAGGGCAAAGTGCAGAGCAAAGCACAGGGCAACCGGTTTACGTGCGCAAGAAATATCGTCAACCGCCGGAAGGTTCGCCCCCCAACCAGACTACGCCGTCGCCTGCTCCTTCCCCTGAGCCTGTGCCCGAGGGTTCCAAGCCCGTTTACGTGCGCAAGAAATATCGTCAGGCCCTGGAAAACTCATCTCCTGTCCCCAGTCCAAATTCTGTCCCCAGTGCAAATCCCGTAACGCCTGCCAATGCGTCGGCGGATTCACCGTCGCCCGCTGCTGCAAGACCGGACAGTTCAGCACCGATCGCCCCCCGACCACCCCGCCCCCGACCCACCCCCTCGCGCACGGTCAAACTCGACGGGGCCAATTTGCCCGATGAAGTGGTGGTGGATTACGAAGAGTTGCCCCCGCGCCCGCCGCGGCCCCGTCGCCCACCGGCCGGGTAAGGGGAGTTTGGGTGGTTCGGGAGGAACCGATTCGCGCTCCTTCGCTCCCCAGACGGGTCAAAGCAAGCCGCTACAATGGTTAACAGCCGTGCTGAACGGTCGTTGGCCGCGTTCTGGTGAACAGCAGGAGCCAACCATGCTGGTTAACAGCGCTGAAGTTTGTTTTTGAGTGCCTGCCCCGTGAGTTCCACCGTTCCTCCAGTGCGATCGACCTTGCAACCCGCCATTTCCCTGAGCAACGTCACCAAGGCCTTTTCCACGGGAACCGTTGCCCTACAAGATGTGTCCCTCACAATCCACGAGGGCGAATTTTTGAGCTTGGTGGGGCCCTCCGGTTGTGGGAAAAGCACCATTTTGAGCCTGATTGCGGGTCTGAGCAGTCCCACCCAAGGAGATTTGACTTGGCAGATGCCGGACGCTCGCCGGAATTTGGCCTTTGTGTTCCAAGATTCTGCCCTGCTGCCTTGGGCAACGGTGCAGGAAAATATTCGGTTGCCATTGAAGTTGGCGGGAATTTCCCGATCGGCCAGCGAAGACCGCGTGGCCGAGGCGATCGAGCTGGTGGGGTTAAAGGGGTTTGAAAAATCCTTTCCCCGGCAACTCTCCGGCGGGATGAAAATGCGGGTTTCGATCGCCCGGGCGATCGTCACCCAACCCAAGGTGTTGTTGATGGATGAACCCTTTGGGGCCCTTGATGAAATTACCCGCAACAAACTGAATGAAGACGTGATGAATTTGTGGCATCAAAAGCGCTGGACGATCGCTTTTGTGACCCACAACATCTATGAAGCCGTTTATCTGTCAACGCGGGTGGCGGTGATGGGGGTTAATCCCGGGCGCATCGTCACGGAGCTGGACATTCCCGAACCCTATCCCCGATCGGAAACTTTCCGTCAATCTCCAACTTTTGGCCAATATCGCTACCAACTGGCGGAAGCGTTGGCCCTCGGCATGGGTGCGACGGTTCCCTTGTAAGGGTGTCAATGGGAATGGTGCAAATGTCGATTTCGCAAAGTTGACCCAATTTACTCAAAATTGACTGAGCATTAATTGAGCTTGAATTGCAAAATTCTGGTTTTGAATGGCGGGGAAACTCCCTAAAATGATTCCAGAGCCACCCAGCAATTCCTTAAAAACTGCTTGAGAACTGCTGAAAATCCGCTGAAAGATCGGTTTTGAGCATTCCTTCCTGATCCTGAATCTTCTGAATTATTCCCGCAATTTAAAGCCTATGAGTCGCAGTCGTTCTCCCCTAATTTCCAAGCGATCGCTCATTCAGCGCGTTTTTTCCGCCGACGTGCTGGCCCCCTTGGGGGTGGGACTGACTTTTCTGTTGGCTTGGGATTTATTTGTACAAATCACCGGACTGCCACCTTATCTACTCCCTCGGCCTGGTTTGGTGTTACAAACCCTATTTGAAAACTGGAATGAGCTGTTTTCGGCCCTAATGGTGACGCTGCAAATTACGATCATTGCGTTTTTGGCGGCGGCGGTTTCTGGCCTAGGGATTTCCGTGCTGTTTACGGTGAACAAGTGGATTGAACGGAGCCTGTTTCCCTATGCGGTGATTCTGCAAACTACACCCTTGGTGGCGATCGCGCCGCTGATTGTGATTTGGCTCAAGGATAATACGCTGGGAGCATTGGTGCTTTGTGCCTGGATTGCGGCCTTTTTTCCGGTGGTTGCTAACACCACCTTGGGGCTGAACAGTGTCGATCGGAACCTAACTAACCTCTTTAAGCTCTATAACACCAATCCTTGGCAGCGATTGATTTATCTCCGGTTACCCAGCGCGTTGCCCTACTTCCTAGGAGGATTACGAATCAGCGGTGGCCTGTCCTTAATTGGAGCCGTGGTGGCGGAATTTGTGGCCGGAACCGGTGGCGCAAAATCAGGCATTGCCTATCAAATTCTGATTGCCAGTTACAATCTACAAATTCCGAAAATGTTTGCAGCATTGTTGTTGGTGACAGGCTTGGGGATTTTGATTTTTGTGGGTCTTTCGGCCCTGTCCGATGCCCTTCTCAAAGATTGGCATGAAAGTGCTGTCAAGCAGGAAAGTTAGGTGGCTTGAAAGGGGAGCTTGAAAGCGCTTAAAAGTGGCTGACTTCCAATCCCTAATTTGCAAACAATCTCCCAATAATCAAACTCCCAACAATCAAACCCTGAAATTGAGCCTTGAAATTATTCCCATGACCGCCCCCTCACCCGTTGAAAATGCTACTCAGTCGATCGCCCTGGTGGCTCCGACCCTGACGGAAGGGTTTGAGTTGCCCTCAATGGTGAGCGACTTGGCAGGACTGCAACGGGCGATCGCCCAGGATCCCGATCGCTGGCGACCGTTGGTGTTCACCAATGGCTGTTTTGATTTGCTCCATGCGGGCCATGTGCGCTACCTGAATGCGGCACGCGCATTGGGGCGATCGTTGGTGGTGGGGTTGAACAGTGATCAATCGGTGGCCGGCTTGAAACCAGCGCGGCCCGGGTTCCCCCCTCGCCCGATCGTGCCCCAAGCCCAGCGGGCGGAGGTGTTGTTGGCGCTGCGGGCGGTGGCGGCGGTGGTGATTTTTGAGCAACCCACAGCCACGGCACTGATCGAAGCGTTGCAGCCCGACATCTATGTCAAAGGGGGCGATTATCAGGTGGAAACCTTGCCGGAAGCGCCGGCCGTCTTTGCCGGAGGTGGCCGCATTGAGCTGGTGAAAATTGAAGTGCCCAGCAGCACCAGCGGTTTGGTGGAGCGGATTTTGGCGGCCCGTCCCCAGGAGCCATAGGCCATGGCGGAGGATTGGGCTGCGGAGTTGGTCCCCAGCAGCGCCACGGAACCTTGGTCAGTGGCCACCCTCAACCAGTGGCTGAAGGATTGCGTGGAGGCGGAACCGGCGCTTCATCGGGTTTGGGTGATCGGGGAGGTGTCCAGCGCCAAGCCATTTCCCAGCGGCATTTATTTCACTTTGACCGATCGGGAGGCAACGGCTGCGATCGGCTGCGTGGTGTGGCGAGGTCAGGTCGATCGACTGGCGAGCTTGCCCGAACCGGGTCAGCAGGTAATCGCCTTGGGAGAATTGCAGCTTTGGCCCAAACGGGGCGAGCTGAAGCTAGTGACCTGGCAACTGCTGCCGGCCGGGGCGGGTTTGCAGGCGCTGCGAATGCAACAGCTCCACGATCGCCTGGCCGCCGAAGGGTTGTTTGATCCCGATCGCCGTCGGCCGCTGCCCGCTTTTCCCCAAACCGTGGCGGTGATCACGTCTCCCCGCGCGGCGGCCTGGGGAGACATCCAGCGCACCTTGCTTCAGCGCCATCCCGGCTTGCGGGTGTTGTTTGTGCCCACTTTGGTGCAGGGCGATCGGGCCCCAATCAGTCTGATGCGGGCGATCGCGCAAGTGGTGGTGGATGGTCGAGCCGATCTGCTGATTTTAGCCCGGGGTGGCGGGGCCACGGAGGATCTATCCTGCTTCAACGATGAGCAACTGGTGCGCACCCTGGCAGATTGTCCGATTCCCGTGATCACCGGCATTGGTCACCAACGGGATCAGTCCCTTTGCGATCGGGTGGCGGACTGGTGTGCCCACACGCCCACGGCCGCAGCGGAACGGGCCGTGCCGAGCCTGGCGGAGTTGCGCAACCGCTGGGCTGAACAGGCCTTGGGCCTGAAGTTAGCCATGGATCGCTACTTACAGGATCGACTCGATCGGGTGGATCTGCTCCAGCAACGGTTGGGACGGCTACGCCCCGATCGTCAATGGCAGCGGGAAACGGAGCGGCTGACGGATCTTCGGCGGCGGTTGGGCATGGCTATGCAACACCGGCTTGATCGGGAACAGCAACGGCAACGGGCCCTCAACCAGACCCTGCGATCGCTGGATCCAAACCAAGTGTTGCAACGGGGCTATAGCTTGGTGCGCGATGATCAAGGGGCGATCGTTCGGCGGGCAGCCCAAACCCAACCGGGCGATCGACTCCGAATTCAGTTGGCCGATGGGTGGTTAGAGGTGAAAGTGATTCCACCCCCAACCAAGATCGCGCAACTCTCGATCGACCTTAAGCAGTCGCCCTAGATTTGCTGTTGATTAACCCTCGATCTGCCCTAAACCGTTTCTGGTTCGCGTTCCTGGACTTGCGGTTGGAATTGGAACAGGGAATAAACCACATTCCGGCGCATGTTGGTCATCATGTCCAAGAAGAGTTCATAACCTTCGCTCTTATATTCCACCAGCGGATCCTTCTGGCCATAGCCGCGCAGGCCCACCGTTTCCCGCAGCGCGTCCATCTGCTGCAAGTGCTCGCGCCAGAGGGTGTCGATTTGCTGAAGGATGAAATAGCGTTCCGCGTCGCGCATCAGGCCAGGGCGCAGGCTGTCGATTTGCCCTTCCTTGATGTCGTAGGCAATCCGCACTTGCTCGGCCAGGAAAGTCTTGATTTCCGTGGGGTTGAAGTCCTCAATCTGTTGGGGAGTCAGGTCTTGGATGGTGCTGACAAATTCCTTTACCTTGTCCACCATCTTCTCCAGATTCCATTCCTCCGCTGGCAAATCGGGGTTCACGTAGGCATCCACAATGTCGAACATTGTCCGCTCGGCATATTCAATCACCCGCTCTTTCAGGTCTTCCCCTTCAAGGACGCGGCGGCGCTCGGCATAGATGGCCCGACGCTGGTTATTCATCACCTCGTCGTATTCAAAAACCTGCTTCCGAATGTCGTAGTAATAGGTTTCGACTTTCCGTTGGGCCCCTTCGAGCGATCGGGTCAGCATTCCCGACTCGATCGGCATGTCCTCTTCCACACGGAACATCTGCATCAGGCCGGCCACCCGATCGCCCCCAAAGATCCGCAGCAGGTTATCTTCCAAGCTCAGGAAAAACCGAGTGGAACCGGGGTCACCTTGGCGGCCTGCCCGCCCGCGCAACTGGTTATCAATCCGGCGCGATTCGTGGCGTTCCGTACCGATTACATGCAAGCCACCCAGTTGGATCACCTCTTCATGTTCACTGTCGGTGAAAGCTTCGTATTCCCGGCGAATTTGGTTGTAGGCTTCCCGCAGACCTTGCACCACTTCATTATCGGTGGGGGCCTTTTCCGAGGCGATCGCCAACAGTTCTTCGGCTTCTAGCTCCGGGAGCGATCGCTCGCCATAGGTCTTGACCGCAAAGGCCACCGCATCCTTCAGCATCTTCTCCGCCCCGGTCGTAATTGGCGTGGGGAAAATTTCCGGGGCCGCTTGCCAGGTTTTGCGCTTCTTGCCCGAGTTGCCAAAGCCCTGGGCCTTTTGCCGGCCACTCAGGCCCGCCACCTGCATCACCTCAAACTCATCTTCCTCTTCCAGGCGCACCAGCTTGGGCATCAGGTATTCCCGCACCTTCAGCCGGGCCATGTAGTCCGCGTTCCCGCCCAAGATGATATCCGTGCCGCGACCGGCCATGTTCGTGGCGATCGTCACAGCTCCGCGCCGACCTGCCTGGGCCACGATTTCCGACTCCCGCTCCACGTTTTCCGGCTTGGCGTTCAGCAGGTTGTGGGGAATATTGCGCTCTGCCAGCAGTTCCGACAGCAATTCCGACTTTTCAACACTGGTGGTTCCCACCAACACGGGGCGACCCATTTCGTGCATTTCCAAGCACTCTTCGGCCACGGCCTTCCACTTGGCCACCTCGGTTTTGTAAACCACATCCGAGTAATTCTTCCGCGAGTTGGTGCGGTTGGTGGGGATGATCGTCACTTCCAGGTTGTAGATCTTCTCAAACTCGGCTTCTTCGGTTTTGGCCGTGCCGGTCATGCCCGCCAGCTTGGGATAGAGCAGGAAGAAGTTTTGATAGGTAATGGAGGCGAGAGTTTGGGTTTCGTTTTGGATTTCCACCCGCTCCTTGGCTTCGATCGCCTGGTGCAAGCCATCGCTCCAGCGGCGACCCGGCATCACCCGCCCAGTGAATTCATCCACAATCACCACTTCCCCGGCCCGCACGATGTAGTTCACATCTCGCAGGTAGAGTTCCTTGGCCTTCAGGGCGTTGAAGATGTAGTGGGCCCAGGGATCTTGCGAATCAAACAGATCCGTAACCCCCAACATTTGCTCGGCGGCGATGAATCCCTCATCACTCATGATCACGTTGCGGGCTTTTTCGTCCACTTCGTAGTGGTCATCGCGCACCAGTTGCCGCACCAGCTCATCGGCGGTCAGATATTTTTCGGTGGGGCGATCGACCTGTCCGGAAATGATCAACGGGGTACGGGCCTCATCAACCAGCACCGAATCCACTTCGTCAATCACGCAATAGTTAAAGGGCCGCTGCACCACTTCGTTGATGGTGGTGGCCATGTTGTCGCGCAGATAATCAAACCCTAGCTCACTATTGGTGGCGTAGGTGATGTCGCAAGCATAGTTCCGGCGACGCTCTTCGGGACTCATGCCCTGCTGAATCAGCCCCACGGACAGGCCCAGGAACCGATGCACCTGGCCCATCCACTCGGCATCCCGGCGGGCCAGGTAATCGTTCACCGTCACCACATGCACCCCACGACCCGTGAGGGCGTTCAGGTAGGACGGCAGGGTGGCCACCAGGGTTTTTCCTTCCCCGGTCTTCATTTCTGCAATTTGCCCGTTGTGCAGCACAATGCCGCCCAGGAGTTGCACATCAAAGTGGCGCATTCCCAACACCCGCTTGCCCGCTTCGCGAACCACGGCAAAGGCTTCGGGCAGGATGTCGTCTAGCAGTTCCTTGCGTTCGCTGTCGTTGCGGGCTTGGGCCAGTTTTTGGCGAAATTCGGCGGTTTTGCCCCTGAGTTCGTCGTCCGACAGCTTCGCGATGTCCTCTTCAAGGAGGTTGACTTCCACCACGTCGGGTTGGAACCGCTTGAGTTTGCGGGCGTTGGGGTCTCCCAGCAGAGCTTTCAACATGGCAGGCGATCGGGTGGCGTACTAGGCGAGATAATGGGGGCCAATGCAGTTGGCCGGTGGCGATCGCCCGATCGAGCGTCATGACGCGATCGAGCTGTGGCGCGCCTCCATCGTATCACCGCACCTTTGCGCCGGGCCGGTTCGGTTTCCCGTCGCGGCCGGTGCAAGGACACGATCGACCGGAGGCCCAGGGCCCACAACGCCACTCAACCGCATTGGCCCGCCGTTGCACGCTATTGAGATTGAGGCCGATCGAGCCATGACCACCACCCTTGACAATCAGATGAGCCAACCGGAATGGAAACAGGGGGCGGCGATCGAGCTGGAAATTACCGACCTGGCCGATTCGGGGGATGGCGTGGGCCGTTGGGCCGATCGGGTGGTGTTTGTGCCGGAAACCGTACCGGGCGACTACCTATCGGTGCGGCTGTTGCAGGTGAAGCCCACCTTTGCCCGGGCCAAAATTTTGTCGATTCTGGATCCTTCGCCCGATCGCGTCCGACCCGGCTGCATCGTGGCGGACAAGTGCGGCGGTTGCCAATGGCAGCACGTGGCCTATGGATCCCAACTGCTGGCCAAACAGCGACAGGTGGAACAGGCCCTCACCCGGCTCGGCGGCTTTGAAGAGCCACCCGTTTTGCCCATTTTGGCCGCCGCTGCCCCCTTGGCCTACCGCAACAAAGCCACCTATCCCGTGGCTCCCGGCCCCGATGATCAAATTCGGGCGGGCTATTACCAAAAGGGCAGCCACAAGATTGTGAACCTGAACCAATGTCCCGTGCAGGACGATCGACTCGATCCCCTGCTGCGACAGGTGAAACAGGACTTGACCGCCAGCGGTTGGGAACCCTACGACGAAACCACCCACACGGGCACGGTGCGTCACTTGGCCCTACGGATTGGGCGGCGCACGGGCGAAATGCTCCTCACCCTGGTGGTGCGCGACTGGGAAGCACTGCCCGGTTTGGCCACCCAAGCGGAACTGTGGCGCGAGCAATTTCCGCAGTTGGTGGGGGTCTGTGTGAATCAGCAGCCCCAGCGCAACAACGTGATTTTTGGGCCCGAAACCCGCTGCGTTCTGGGGCGGCCGGCCCTGGAGGAACACCTGAATGGATTGGTGTTTGAAATTCGCCCGGAAACCTTCTTTCAGGTGAACACCGACCAAACGGAAGAACTGCTGAAAACCATTCACCAACAACTGGCCCTGACCGGCCGGGAAATTTTGGTGGATGCCTATTGCGGCGTGGGAACCCTGACCCTGCCCTTGGCCCAGCGAGCCGGCCGGGCGATCGGGATTGAAGCCCAAGCGGAAGCCGTCACCCAAGCCCGCCACAACGCCGAACGCAACCAGCTCACCAATGTTGAATTTCAGGTGGGGAAAGTGGCGGATCTGCTGCCCCAATTGGGACTGCAACCGGACGTGGTGTTGTTGGATCCGCCCCGAAAAGGTTGTGAGCCGGGCGTGATTGAAGCCTTATGGGCGATCGCCCCATCCCGCATTGTTTACATGAGCTGCAAGCCAGCCACCCTGGCCCGAGATTTGAAGCTGCTCTGTGAACAGGGACAATATCAGCTCGATCGGGTGCAGCCAGCGGACTTTTTCCCCCAAACGCCCCATGTGGAATGTGTCGCCTTTCTGAGTGAGCGCCGTTAAGATGATATGGGCGATCGAACTCCCTTAACTGTCCTATGGCCAATGAACCAGTCCTAGCTCAAGCACTCCGCACTTTGCCCGCTCCCGCTCCTGAGGCGGTTGTTGTCGATAACTTTGTTGACGCTCTGATGGATGCCTTGGGGTTCGACAAGCAAAAACGAATTCCCCAATTCGCCACGGGCCAGGGTGCAGATCACGTTGACTTTGCCGCACGCTATGACGATTCAGAAGGGCGATCGTTTATTCAATCTCCCGTGGATCCCTACTTCTTGCTGGAAGCGAAGGGAACCGATAGCAATTTAAGTTATGGCACGCCGCAATATCGATCGACCTTCAATCAATTGCGGCGCTATTTGCTAGCGCCCAAGTGCAAAAATGCCCAATGGGGATTGATCATTAATTCAGTCCACATGCAACTTTTTCGGAAGCACCATAAGGTGATTTTTCCGGCCACTCCCTGCTTGGAAATCAAACCCGAAACGATCGATCAAGTGGTTCATGACCAGATTGCTCCCCTGTTGCGCCAACCGTCCCGCGCCTTGGTGGTTGCGGTTTACAACAACAAAGGCGGCGTAGGCAAAACCACCACCACCATTAACCTGGCCAGCCTTCTCAACTTCATTGGCTATTCAACCTTGGTGATTGATTTTGACCCAAACCAACGGGATTTAACCGAAACCCTGGAGGTTACCAGTCAATCGCCAACTCTGTTTGACTGTCTGGATGACGATCGACTTGATATTCATGAGGCGATCGCGACCTATCGCAAGCTCGACAAAAAAGCCAACAAAGAATATGGCATTGACATCCTACCTGCCCCAAAAGTTGAAGATCTCAAGACCGATGACCCGAATAGCAAGGGCATTGACATCAACGATTTGATTCGCAAAATTGGCTATCACAAACTCAAAAAAGCCATCGACTCCCTGCGTTCTGAGTATGACTACATCTTCATCGATTCACCACCCAACTGGCAATATTTCAGCCAAGAGGCGGTTTATGCATCTGATGTGATCTTGATGCCAGTCAAGCCCAACAATGTCTACTCGATCGACAACGCCGCCGAAGCAATTCGCGAATTTTTTCCAGCCATTCAGGCCAAGCGACAAGATGGCGGCCCGATCGCCCTTCCGATTTTCTTCAATGGCGAAAAACTCTCCAATTCTCAGCACCAGCGCGTGCGAGTTTACCTAGAAGAGTTAATTGCACGCCATAAGAAAGACTATAAATTTGACCTTACACCCTACTTTTTTCCGCGATTGACCAATGCTCGAAAAGACTATCGGGTTTTTGAGCTGGAAAATCATGCCGAAATTTCTGGAGCCAGCTTCTCGCGCTTGCCAGCGGTCTATGCCCACAAAACCGCTCGTGACTATTACCTGAATCTTGCCAAGGAGTACTTCATCCAATGAGCAATGTTGGGAATCTGATGCATCTTTGGATGCACAAAGTTCGGTCTGGGTTGCCCACAGCCGCGCCCAGCTTTTTGGTGCAAGGCGCAGCAGATATTCTGACGCGATCGGGCGGATCAAACTGGTTGCCCGTGGTGGTTCGAGAAATTCAAGACCCTGAATATGACTATGAAGTAATCGGCAACTCTTTTGTTTATTCGGCAGCCGCAGAAGCCGGACTCGATCGCATTTGGTGCGTGGTGGCGGAAGATAGCGAACTCGCGATCGAGGTGGCGCGGGTTTTATCGCAGGAAATTGCACCCCGCATTAACCTTAGCTCTGCATCCTATGACCAAATTATTGAAGCGCTAGAATATGTGGTGAGCCAGCCAGACACACCGCTCAAAACCTTGAAAGTACAGCTCGCAGCTCCCCGGATCAGCGAAGCCCCCCGAGAAACTTGGTCAGATTTGGAGCCAATCACAAAGCTAAAGTGCGGCATCACCAAGGGGCCAAAGCTGGATTATTTACAGCGCGTTTTTTACATTACGCCGCCGCCATTGCCTCCAATTCCAGAATCATCAATTTTGAAATCCTTGAAGGTCAAAGAACTCAAGGATCTGGCGCGGTTGCATGGTCTGGCGAGCAAACCGAACCCCAAGAAAAACGACTTGGTTGCTTTGTTGGATCAGGCACGCTCAAGCTAACGAAATCCGTCAAGCGGGTTGACCGAGTGATCATGCAGCCCCCAATGATTCCCGATACGGTGGTTGAGTTTTCAATCATTGATCGGGAAATTTATTGCATTAAACCGAAATTCTAAAAGCACCTTTCTGATTCCGAAAGCTCATCCAATTTCAATCCTAATCATGCCATTCACACAGTACAAAACCATCGCGGATGTTTTGGCAGAGTTCCCGATGACTTATCAGGAAGCGTCTTTCCTTGAACATCATGCCCTGGCGATCGATCCCAGCTTTGTGGATCGCTTGCAACTGGTTTTGACTGAAGGCATGGTTTTCAATTCGGAATATGCGATTTGCGAAAATATTATTTCGCCGATTTTGACGGAAGTGTGGCGATCGTATGTGGGAGAGTTGCTGATTTGGAGTCATCAACCGTTGCGCTACAGCGATCAGCTTTCGGGCACACCGGATTATGTGGTGGCGCGGCGATCGCCCAGAGGGAAGGTGTTGTTTGAGCAGCCCTATTTGATTCTGATTGAAGCCAAGCGAGATGATTTTGAAGCGGGCTGGGGTCAATGTTTGGCGGAATTGTGGGCGGCACAACGGTTGAACCAAGAGGGCGATCGCCCGTTGTTTGGCATTGTCTCCAATGGGAAGTTATGGGAATTTGGGCGGCTTTGGGGCGAAACCTTCACAAAACACCCGACGGGCTATACGCTCGATCGATTGTCTGAACTGATGGGGGCGATCGACTGGATTTTCGCCATGAGTACCAGATTGTCAATCATGCCATCGGGGCCAGCCAATTGATCTGCCGCGCAATCATTTTCATCACTTACATTCATCACCAGAATTTTAAATTCACTGCCAAAATTATTTCTACGGAACCGCAACAGGATTAGCCAACTCTGATCGCGTTGCGAGTTGCTTTTGATGAAATTGTTCGAGCCAATGCTTGACCCGATAGGTGGCCAAGCAATCGTCCTCGTTGTAGGTGACGATCGCCTCTAAATAGGATCGATCGCCCGTTTTCAGCCAGCGATCGTACCAATACACCGCCTGGGATCCATTGGCCGTGCGATCGCGCCACTCAAACCCCAAATATCCCGCGATTTGCTTCAGGGCATAGCCTTCCACCGGCAACACCGCCGTTTGCGTCACCCAAGCATGGACATCTACGAAGCGATCGAGCAGACGCTCTAGCCGCTGACTGGAGCAACCATAGAGCTTGGCCAGGCGCTTGCTGGCATCCCGCTCATACTCACAAAAGTGGAAAATCGGCGCGGTGGGGTAGCGATCGACCAGCGCCAAAAAGTCATCCCAAACCCGCTGCTCATCCTCGGGGGTTTCCGCCAAGAAGCGGTGAAACGTCGGCTCCGGCTGCGATCGATCCACCACCAACACGCCCAGCAGGTAATCCAGCGAAAGATCCGGCTCCGCTTCAATATCGAAATAGAGTTCCACCGGAGCGGCCGGCAGGCGATCGGGCAACCAAGCTTCACGGCGGGCCAGGGCGATCGGCTGTTGGGTCAAGGTGGCGCGGGTTTGCACCAACACCGCCTCCGCCGCGCCGTCAAACTCGGGAAACTCCTGGAGCCGATCGAGCGGTGTGGCCGCCAACTGCTCGATCGTCTCAATTTTCAGCCGCTCCAACACCCGGTAGCGGGCAGGAGTCACGCCCGGGATCAGCGACAGGTGCTTGGCTTGCCGCGCTCGATCAGTGCAGTCGCCCACCCAATGGCAGAGGGAACAGCGGTTGCGGGAAATGAACAGATCCGGCTCCCGATCGTCCTCCATCAGCGTGTCGATTAGGTTCGCCAGCAAGTCTTGCACCTGCTTTAGCCGCGTCCGCAAGTCCACCCAATGGGGCGATCGACCGCGCAACACCACCCCCGCCTTAGCCGGAGCCGCTCCCTGAATCATCGTCAACAAATCCGCATGGAGCGCCGCCACGAGCTGATATTCCAGCTTCGGCTTCTTGCCCAACCGGATATCCACCGGCTCATAAATCCAATCACCAAAGGCCGACTGACCCGGCCGCTTCACCAACAAATCGGGATGGCCCACCAGCTCCACACCGGGGATTTCCTCCACCCGCAGCAGCCCCCCGACGATCAACCCCGCCCCCGCTTCCATCAGGGCCAAAGTAGCCGCCGCGCCCGCGTCCCGATCGCCCCGGCGAAACTGCGGCCGCACTAGCTCCAGTTCCAGCTTCTCAGCAATTTGCTGGGCCGCATCGCGCTTGTGGCGATCGCTCTCGTCGTGGAGTTTTTGGATAAAACCGGCCGTGGGGGCGCGCCGACGGGGATCGCCATAGAAATCCAAAAAGACGCGCCGGGGGCAGCGCTGAAAAAAGAGTAGGTCGTCAGCGGTTAGCAGCATGAAACTAAAGTTAACCGATCGCACGATAGGATAGGAGCGCAAGTCGCGGGTTTGCTCCAGTCCATGAAAGTTGGCGTTATCGTTTTTCCGGGTTCCAATTGCGATCGGGATATGCAGTGGGTGTTTCAGGGGCTATTGGGCCTGCCCACGCGCATGGTTTGGCACCAAGACAGCGACCTGGGCGATCTTGATGCAATTGTGATTCCCGGCGGCTTCAGCTATGGCGACTATCTGCGCTGCGGGGCGATCGCCCGGTTTTCGCCAGCCATGCGATCGGTGATTGAAGCGGCGGAGCAGGGCAAGCCGGTGCTGGGGGTTTGCAATGGGTTCCAAATCCTGACGGAGGCGGGACTGCTGCCGGGTGCGCTGATCCGCAATGAGAATTTGCACTTTGTGTGCGATCGGGTGTCCGTAAAGGTGGAACGCAGCGCCCGCCTGTGGACAGAGGGCTACGCGGCGGGGCAAGTGTTGAACCTGCCGATCGCCCACGGGGAGGGTCGCTACTACGCCGATCCGGACACCCTGAAGCAAATTGAGGACAAGGGCCAAGTGCTGTTCCGCTACGCAGGGCGAAATCCCAACGGCTCTTGGAACCAGATCGCGGGCATCTGCAACGATCGGGGCAATGTGTTGGGGATGATGCCCCACCCGGAACGGGCAGCCGATGCGGCGTTGGGCAGTACGGACGGGTTGGCGCTGTTCCAAACCATGACGGCGGCGTTAGTGAGTGTCTAGGACGCTCAAGGATTGGCTCTGAATCTATGACCCTGCGATCGCCCGATCAACCGGATTTGCCGGATCTATTTGTTGCAGTGGCTCACAAAATAGCGCGATCGCTCCTGGTGTTGGGGGCGATCGGCTTGATGGCCTGTGCGCCGTTGGAGGCGAGCACACCGGAACCGGGCGGGCAGCAGTTGCCGATTCAAGCCCGCACCCTGATTGGGACTCAGGAGATTTTGCTGGAGGTGGCCCGCACGCCGGAGCAACAGGAAATTGGTCTGATGTTTCGGCGCGATTTGCCGCCCGATCGGGGGATGTTGTTTCCCTTTGAGCAATCGCGGATGGCGCGGTTTTGGATGAAAAACACGCTGATTCCGTTGGATATGGTCTTTTTGCGGGAGGGGCGCGTGGTGGCGATCGAGGCGAATGTGCCCCCCTGCCGTGAAGATCCCTGCCCGAGCTATGGCCCGAGTTTGTGGGTGGATGCGGTGTTGGAGTTGCCAGCGGGGCGATCGGCTCAGTTAGGTCTCAAAGTGGGCGATCGGCTCACCATCACCCCCACCCCACCCGCCAAACCTTAACGGACTCAGTAATCGATCATCACCTGGCTTTTTGAAAGTAATCGGTTGCATTCCTCACTTATACAAATTTCCTCTAAAATTGAATATGATATGGGTATCTAAAAGCTAGCTCTTCGGCATGAGGGAAGTTATGGGCAAGGCTAAAAAGCTGTTGGGCAAAGTCAAGCGGAAAGCCAAAAAGGCTTTGGGCGCGGCGGGCGCAGGCGGCGCAGGAGCTGCTGCTGGTTATGGTGTTGTTACGGCAACTGGCATGACTGCGGCTGGGATGGTTGGTAGCGGCGCTGGTGTTGGTGCAGCAGCAGGGCCGGTAGGTGCAGCCGCTGGCGCATTAGCCGGCCTCGCAGCCTACGGAATCTATCAAGCCTTGAAAGACTAGCGATATCTCCCCCTGGACAGTCATCCATATAGGTTGGGTTTCACAGAGGCCACCCTAATCTTGACCTTGCGCCTCTGCATGGCTTTCTGTCGTATTCATTCGGTAAAGCACCAGATTTTACGAAGGATAGATCTTCGTCATTGGCTATGCGTACTCCTCACCAGTCTTCAGCTTCATGGACTTTTAAAAGATATCAAGCTGAATTTCACCAAGCTCTTAGCGATGAAATCAAGTGCATTAGAAAAAAAGGTAGTCAGAAAACTATTGTTACCGATGGTCACTATCTTGGTGCGTCGAGCAACAAACACCTTTATTCATTTACTGCTGATACTGAGATTCGCCTACCTGATGACACAAAAATTGACGTGGAGATAGACAAGAGAAAATATGAAGGTACTTTGATATCCATTGAAGGATTTGATCTCATCATTGCACTTGATCAAAAAAATGGAAATCATATTCCATTGGCGAAAATATCCACTGAACCTTGGTTCTTACTGGAAACATTGCAAGAACGGCTCTTAAATCCTACTAAAATTGAGTCGACGAATCGCCAGCTTGCTCTACAATTACTTGCTTTAAATTCAGAGCATTCTGCTACTAATAATCGCCAATTCTCCGACTTTTCTGAGCAAATTCAAAGTCAAATTCAACAACGTCTCAATTACAACCAATATCAGTCAGAAGCAGTCACTCACGTTTTACAATATCCAGTGAGCTTTATTTGGGGGCCACCTGGAACAGGGAAAACGAGTACTCTTGGATTGACAGTCGCATCTCTTGTTCATGCTGGAGAATCTGTATTAGTGCTGGCTCATAGCAATGCAGCCGTTGACACGGCAATGCAAAGTCTTGGCAAATACTTAGACAGATCTAGCTATTACCAAGAAGGTTTGATCCTTCGCTTTGGGGTTGCTGCTACTGATACCTATAAAAAATATCCATTGCTAGATGTTCGAGGTGTTACTCGCAATCAGAATCCTCAGTTGCTTGAGAAAATAGAGCAGCTTGAAAAAGAGCGAAAAATCCTAACTCATCAGCTTCGCTCTTCTGATCAGGCTAGTCTACGAGATCGTCTTGCAGCAATTAGAGCAGAGCTACATCCTCTAAAAGACTTACTAAAAAAGAAAGAGTCTGAATTAGTTCAAAAAGCTACAGTTGTTGGCTGCACTTTATCAAAAGCAGTGATTGCATCAGAAATTTTTAATCGCCAATTTGACTCAGTAATTGTTGATGAAGCCAGTATGGCTTACATTCCACATTGCATTTATGCTGCAACACTTGCAAAAAAAAGAATTGCTATCTTTGGGGACTTTCGACAGCTAGGCCCCATTGCTCAATCTGAGGATGATAGTGTCGAACGATGGCTAAAGCGCGATATTTTTGAAGAAGCGGGAATCGTTGATCGCGTCAACCGAAACGAACCAGATAAGCGTATGGTATTGCTACAAACTCAGTACCGAATGCATCCCTCAATCTCTGCTATTTCTAATCGCCTATTTTATAATGGTCAGCTACGAGATGGAGAGGGTGTAAAAGCGCAAACACAAACAATAGTTGATTCAGAGCCTCATGCAGGTCAAGCTTTAGTTCTCTATGATCTCAGTCATTCTTCTGCATTCTGTTTCAGTGAGAAAGAGTCCCATAGTCGGTTTAATCTAGTTTCTGCCCTTGTAGCTGCTGATTTGGCATATAAGTCGCAAGGATCAGAAGTAGAAAGTATCGGTATCATTACGCCTTATAAAGATCAAGCACGGTTAATTCATCGCATTCTTCGAGATTCAAAGCTAGATGATGTTAAGGCTTCAACCGTCCATCGCTTCCAAGGATCAGAACAACATCTCATTATCTTTGATGCAGTTGACAGCACACCGAAAAAGGAAGTTGGTAAGTTGTTGCAAGGAGGGCTGAACAGCACAGCATCTCGCTTGGCAAATGTAGCAATTAGCCGTGCCCAAGGTAAATTTATTGGATTGTTTAATAATGGCTATCTACAGAGAAATCTAGACTCCTTCAATATTTTTCGTAAGTTTAGAGATTGCCTGCACACTCGCTCTCAAGTTGTGCCCCTAACTTTTTCCGGTTCAGCGAACTCTACAGCTTGGCAATTCTCCATCCCCGGCGTTGAAGTCTATCTACAGTCAAGCCAAGTCAAACAGATGATTCAGGCAGATCTGAGGAATGCCAGGGATGAAGTTGCTATTGATTGGCCCACGATTTTTGATGAGCAACGGTATTTTTCATGGTCGGTACTAAAAGCAGGAATCCAGGTTTTCGCTCGTGGGTCTAAGATTCAGAGAAGTATTGCTGCTTTGAAAAATAATCGATTCGAGAAGTCTGATTCTTTCAGCACTATGGGAATTCTTGGTATTGACAGAAAAATTCTCTGGATTTATACAAATCCTAGTGCTCAAAGTCTTGTATTTAAAATCACTCTTCCCAAGACGATCGAACTACTATATATCTTCTTGCAACTCGTGCCTGCCGATAGTAAGAAAGGAAGTGCTAAACAGAGAATTCAAAATGGATTTGGATCATGTGAAGTCTGTAAAGGACTCCTGTGGACTAAGCTACCTGAGCATATTCCCAACGCAGAGCCGATCATCACTTGTGAGAAACATCCTTACAAGTGGAGGAGAATGAACCAGGATGATGCAACTCAGTTCGCTCAAATTAATGGTCGGACTTGCGGTGAGTGTGGTGCAGCTCTAAAAGGATGCAAGAACAGTACCACGGGTAAGATTTTCTTGGCTTGCACTAGTGGTTGTGGTTATACACTAAGACTCCGAGATATTTTTTGAGTAATTCTGGTCAGTAAACGTGAACCAAGGTCAGTAAGGAATTCAAGCCAAAGGCCAGTTTGGCATTTAGAGGTTTAAAATTATATGAGAATTAGAAATATTAAAGCTTCAGTTGAACCAATTTCAAATATTTGCCAAAGGTGGCATATTTCTAAGCTGTCGCTGTTTGGTTCAGTGCTGCGTGATGATTTCACCCCAGCCAGCGACGTTGATGTCTTAGTCGAGTTTGAACCCGGCTTCACCCCAGGCTTTCTAAAGCTCCATCAACTCCAAGAAGAACTATCCGCCTGCTTAGACAACCGCTCAATTGATTTAGTCACCTTCAAATCGCTAAACTCCAGAATTCGCAATCATATTCTAGAAACTGCCGAAACCTGCTACGTTTCAGAAAAATGATGACTACTGAACTTTTTACTTAATTCATAAGAGGTAAATCATGATCGCTGTTAGAGATAACTATCACGCCTTTACACCAGAAGAATATTTTCTTTGGGAAGAGCAGCAACTTGAAAAATATGAACTAATTGACAGCCAAGTCTATGCTATGGGCGGTGGCAGCGTTAACCATGGTCGCATTGCCATTCGGTTAACTGGTTTGTTTGATGCTCATTTGGGCGATCGCAACTGCATCACGGGTAACTCTGACGTTCGGATAAATATCCTAGGAACCAACGATTACACCTACCCCAATGCCAGTGTCAGTTGCGACGATCGCGACAAAATCACCAGCCAATACATCACCTACCCCTGCCTAATTGTTGAAGTGCTGTCCGACAGAACCGAAGCCTACGATCGCGGTCAAAAATTCCGCCGCTATCGCCAAAACCCCATGCTGATTGACTATCTCTTGGTCAGCTCCACCAGCATCGCCGTGGACTTGTACCAAAAAAATGAGGCCGGCGATTGGCTGATTTTCAACTATCAAGCCGGTGACACGATCGCCCTGAAAAGCATTGATTTGCACTTCCCGATCGAGCAGATCTATCGCGGCCTCAACCTAACCCCAGCCGCCGACTCTCAAGAATGAGTCAGGAAACTGACCGACTCGGCCAGATCAAGGCTATTTTCTGCGGCTCCGACAGCGGAATGAACTGCCCACCCTCAACCACATTGCCAAAAGAACCAACCTTCGGGTTTGTCAGCACCAAATCGCAGAAAAATATAGCCAATTCCACCATCACCAAAGTTCGGCCCCTCGCAAATCCAAGTATTGTCTGCTTCATCCCAAAAAATATCGATTGGACTAGTGGGCTGCTCTAAAAATTGGTATGAATCACTGAGTTGACCCACAAAAACCCAGCCTTCCCCAGGGCCCTCACTCGGGCTTTGCAACCATGCCGGAACGCTACCTAACTTGGTCACACAATCAACACTGTCGGTGGCAGCATCGGGCAAGTCCCAATATTGATCATCATCGAAAAATGCTGGTTTTTGATTCTTGGTCACCGCATCTTTTTTGGGAATCCAGGTCGTAATTCGGGCTTCTAGCTCTAGCGGCGGTGAGTCGGCTGGCATGGGCACGAGCCGATCGGACAATACTTCCGGATCCAGAATTAAACAGGCGTTGGCTCCTGATCCCCCTTCCCAGGTGGGGCATGTGCCCGGGTCGTGATTGCACTGAAAAACGAGCAGCACACGACCCGATCGCCCCAAATCTAGTCGCTTTGGATGGTGAACCAGTTGTGCCAAAAGGGACTGACTTTTTCCACAGTGACTACAGATTGGATACTGCTCTGGCGGTAGGCCCCAAGGGAGTCCCCCCAGCTTATCTTCTAACTGATTTTGAGGCGGTAGATCGGCACTGAGCTTGAGGTTCGGTACAAAATATTTCATGGTTTGATTTGAGTGAAAAAATGGATGGAACCCGCTTGAGTTGTTGATGAATCATGCGGGTATGAATTCCTATTAAATTCCTAGACTTGGGGGCGATCGTCCTGAATTAGCGCCGCCGACTCCGATCGACCCAACCGATCGAGCTGGTTCAGGGCCACATAACTGATCCCCACGGCCGCCACACCATTAATCGCAAAGGCCACTCCCGCCATGCTCAGGGAAAGCGGATCAGAAACAATCCCCATCAGCATCGGAGCCACAGGGGTCATGAGCCAAACCCAGTCCCAAGCATTCGTCCACCCGATCGCATCGCGCGATCGCATCATCAGACCCAACAAGAGCGAACCGACAATCGCCGCTCCCACCAATCCCGCAGCCCAGGCGACCGGTCGGCGCACCTGCCACAGCAAGGCCCATTGAGCCAGTGCTCCATAGAACAGCATCAAACCCGTGGTGCAGCCGATCGCCACCAACACCAACAGGCCTTGGGTGGAACTATTGAAACAAAAGGCCAGGGCCCAAGGCGACCAAAGGGCGATCGTCAACCCACCATTCACCAGCAAGGCCAACAGGGGTGGGCTGTTTTCTCCCCAAAGCCAGTCATCGATCGCCCGTTGGCTCGATCGCGCGTCTCGGGTTCTTTGGAAATGGCGATAGCGGGCCCAATCCAACAGGGTTTGGCGTGTCGGCAACAGCAACACAACCCAAGCGAACATTTGGATCAGCCAAAAGAAGCCCACCACCGCCCAGCCCTGGAAGTGGTTGGGATTCCAGGGCATAAAAAAGCCCATGGCCAACAGGTTGAACCCGATCGTCAGCCAATAGCTTCGCACTTTGGTGATGAAGGTGTTGGCGGGGTTCTGAAAACGCCGGATCACGGCTTGCCAAAAGATCAGCGCCACCCCCGCACACCCTGCGATCGCGATGGCGGCGCAAAGCTGCGGCTGGAGGATTAAATCTTGACCAAACCAGAACCAGGAAGGGGATACGGGGGTGTCCATTGTGCCTCGGATCATCACCCCTCGGGCGATCGTCAGGGCGGGGGCAAACAGGAAGAGGCCCAGAATGCCAAAGGCCCAGCTTGATATGGCCTGTTTGCTGTCGCTGACGCTGGCATAAAACAACCCCAACAGATAAAGCGCACCCAGAAAAGCCACCGCCACCCCATCCGCCAGCAACAGACCGCCGAGGCCAAGGCCCGCTTGCAGTCCGGCGAGGGTCTGGAGGGGCAAGGCCAGCAGCACCGCCCAATGGATCAGGGCCGGCGCACCCAAGAGTTTTCCCCACAGGATCCGGTGGCTGGGTTCCGGAGTCATGCGAATGAAGTCGAGGGTTCCCTGTTTGCTTTCCTCAAGCCAGTTGGTGATCAGGGCTTGCGTGCCACCCAGCACTAACAGGCCCACCAGAATTGAAGACAGCCAAAAGAACAAGTCCAACCACCACAGGGGCCAATTCACCGCAAAGGTTGAGGACGAGAGCAATTCACAAGCTCGCAGTTCTTCATCGGCCTGGCCGGTGCAATAAAACCGCAGGATGCCTTCGGTTTCGGTGGAAACGGTGGCGGTTTCAACGGCAATCCTTTGCCAGCTCATCCAAAAGGCTGCTTGGGCAATCAGGGAACTGAGGGTGGCTAAGGTCAAGTTGCGCGAGGTGCAGTTGCCTTTAAGTTCTCGCAACAGTTGGGGATTCCAGTTTCCGAGCCGATCGAGCCAGCGATCGAGCTGAATTTTGAGCGATCGTTGGCTGGTTTGCAAGCGATTCAGCCAGCTTGAGGGGCGGGGGTTCATGAGGCTTGTTGGTGTCCCAGTTTCAAGAAAATTTGCTCCAGGCTTTCTCGATCGCGCCGGAATTCCACAATCGGAATTTGGGCCCGCACCATTTCCCCGAGCAGGTCGGCACAGTCGGTTTCATCACCCTGAAAGTCCACAGTAATGCGGCCGGTGGTGGGATGACATTCCCAGGCGATCGCCCTTGGGTCGGTTCTCAGGATCGTTTGCAAATCATTGAGCCGATCGAGGGCTGTGATCACCAGGGTGTGACGGGCAAATTGGGCGTAAAGGGTTTCCAGAGGTGCGCTGGCCACCAACCGTCCCAGTTCCATCACCCCGATCGCGGTGCAAAGTTCCGCCAAGTCGCTGAGCACATGGGAGGAAATCAGCACGGTCATGCCAGCCCCTTGCAGAATCCGCATCAGGTTGCGAAATTCCAAACGGGCGATCGGATCAAGGCCGGAAACGGGTTCATCCAACAGGAGCAAAATCGGCTCGTGAATGATGGTGCGAGCTAGGCTCAACCGTTGTTTCATGCCGCGCGAGAGGGTGGCGATCGGGCTATCGCGCTTCGGTAACAGTTGCACCAAATCCAGCACCTCATAAAGCCGCTGCCGCAGGTGCGATCGCCGCAGGCCATAGAGTCGCCCAAAATAGTCCAAATAATCCCAAACGGTCAGATCTTCATAGACCGGGAAATCGTCCGGTAAAAAGCCAATTCGCTGTTTCAGTTTTGCCCGCCGACTGCGCCGATTGGGATCTTCACTGCTGAGAGATTCACCAGTTAAATATTCACCATCAATCAAAATTTTTCCAAGGGTTGGTTCCTCCACGGCCGCCAACATCCGAATCAGGGTGGTTTTGCCTGCTCCGTTGGGGCCAATTAGCCCATAGACTTCCCCAGGGGAAATTTTCAGATCCACCTGATTGACGGCCAGCTTGCGATCGAACTGTTTACTTAAACCACGGGTTTCAATTGCCCAGTTCATGGCCAGGTTCTCGATTGGGGTGTCCTGGGGTGTCCGCCTGATTGATGCGATGGCGAAGGGGCGTGGTGAAGGGTCAAGCCTTCAGCGGCAACGTTCAGCAACCTTCAGCCTCTTCCGAACTTACCCAATTTCACTGCTATCGATCGCAGATTGGCTATTCAGTCACCCAAGGCAGGCAACCGGATCGCTTGAAACAGTTTCCCGATCGGCGGGAGCCAAAGGTACAGTTCACAAACGGCTGGAAATCTTCAGAGTTCGTTGTCTTTTGGGTTAAGAAATATCAAGCAAGATTGCAATCACTCCGGATTCGTAACCTATGATGAATGCAGGGCGCAGGATTGCGCCCTGAGGCTTTTCAAAACTCAATCCTAAAACTCAATACCCTGCTGGGCAGGAATTCCCTGGGCGATCGGGTGTTTGATGCGGTTCATTTCAGTCACCAAATCCGCCATTTCAATTAACCCCTGAGGAGCATAGCGCCCCGTGCTCGCCACGTGGCAATGGGGCGGCCGATTTTGAATTCCCGCTTGCACCGGTTCCAGGGCCAGTTGCTGATGCTTAAGGGCAATGTGCAACTCATCGAGCACCACGAGGGAAATTTGCGGATCTTGGATATAGATCAGGGCCTGTTCCCAGGCAGCCGCGGCCATGGCCCGATCGCGATCGGGATCCTGGGTTTCCCAGGTGAACCCGCCGCCCATGGTGTGCATTTGCACCGGAAATCCCAAGTTTTGCAACCGGGTGAGCAACAGGCGATCGCCATCGGGAAACGCCTCGTTATTTTTCACAAATTGCACCACCGCCACGGGCAAATCATGGGCTAAATGGCGATAGACCAAGTTCATGGCGCTGCTTGTTTTGCCTTTGCCCAACCCGGTGAATAGCAAATATAATCCCCGTTCATTTCCAGCTCGATTGTCGCGAGCTGCGTCCTTGGCAGCCTTAATTTTTTGCAGGCGATCGGGCTTTTCCGCTGGCGTTGTCTCAGTTTCTAAACTGGGGTGATGATCACTCATGGTTAATTGAGATCTTTTGGTATTTCATTCACTTTCAAATTTTAATCCTGAAACCATCTTTGATCAGGCTTCAGGGGGATCAAATTGGTGGTATGCTGAGGCGGCCAACCCAGTTCGAGTCATCTGATCAAGGCTTAGGTCAATCTAGATCAATCTTGAATTTTGATTAATTATAAAATCATGAGAAAAATTGAAAAAATCATGAAAGATTGCCAATTTAATCATCAAAAATTCAATCATCCAGAAAAAAGCCGGCAAAGGAACCGATTAAATTCTAAAATTGGTGATCGAGTCTTGATCGCGGTTGGTTCACTTGTGGGTTTCTGCTGTTTGAGTTTTTCCTTGCCTGGTTTAGCAACAACCAATGAAAAACTAGTTAACCCGTCGATAACCGATCAAAGATTCCTACCAAAATTATTGATCCCAAAATCGCAACCACAACCTGTGATTGAGCGGCGAGTGGTTCCTGAATTCGGTCAACATTTTCAAGATCTCAAAGTTGAAGGCTCCATTATTATTTACGATCCCCAGAAAAATCGAATTTATGAACATAACCCAAACCGCAACCAAACGCCGTTTTCTCCCGCTTCCACTTTTAAGATTTTGAATTCGCTGATTTCTCTCGATGCCCAAGTGATTCCCGATCAAGATGTACGGTTCACTTGGGATGGCATTCAGCGCCCCTTTCCCGGTTGGAACCAAGATTTGAACATGCGCGAGGCCTTCAAGGTTTCAGCCGTCTGGTTCTACCAAATTTTGGCTCGGCGTATCGGCTATGAACGCATGAAAGCCGGGGTAATTGGGGCAAATTACGGCGATCGCAACATTGGCGATCCTGCCAATATTGATCAATTTTGGCTATCGGGCCCGCTCAAAATCACGCCCGAAGAACAAATTCAGTTTCTTCAGCGTCTTTATTTGAACCAGTTGCCTTTTTCTGAATGCTCGATCGCGATCGTGAAAGACATCATGATTATGGATCAAACAGCGCAATATACCGTCAGGGCGAAAACGGGCTGGGCCATGCGCGCAACCCCCCAAATTGGCTGGTATGTGGGCTATTTAGAGCAAAATCAGCAGGTCTATTTCTTTGCCACAAACTTGGAACTTCCGGAGCCAGCCCAAGCAACTGCTCGCAAGGAAATTACCTACCGCTGCCTCAGAACTTTGGGACTGCTGTAGCCCTGGCGTTCAATTGCAAATAAATTCCTGCAAGTAAATTACAGAATCCTGAGGTTGACAAAATTGGATCGATAGATTTCTTCCTAATTTTGTGCTTGGGAGCCTTGATTCTTGTCCTGTTAGTCTTGCTGAGCTAGGTTCTCTGAAAATTCAGTAGAATCATATTACTTGTCCATTGATGATCGGTTACCAATCAACTGGCGATCGATCAATTGACAAGCTATCAAAAAATCAATTTGGGTTGATGCCGTGAGCAATTCCGTAAACCATTCCCAAGGGCGGAACTGGCGCGATCGCCTCATGCAAATTTGTTTTGATCGATCGGGGCGATCGCCCTGGCCCTTGTTGTGGAGTCTCGCGATCGCGGCGCTCTATGGTGGCCTGTCTCTGCATCAAGGATTCAGCGGTGAATTTGTGGTGCAAGATGATGCTCGCCAGCATGTGTTTTGGATGCAGCGATTTTTAAATCCTAGCCTTTTTCACAATGATCTGATTGCCGATTATTTTGAATCGATCGCCCCGATCGGCTACACCAAACTCTATCAACTGGCTGCTTTCTTCCAAATTAATCCCCTAATTTTTAATAAACTCCTACCGCCCATTCTTGGACTGATCATCACCTTCTTTACCTATCGGGTCACTTTTGCTATTTTCCCAGTTCCGGTAGCCGGTTTTCTAGCAACTGTCTTGCTCAACCAAAGTCTTTGGCTAAAAGATGACTTGGTTTCTGGTACGTCGCGCGCCTTTGCTTTTCCGCTCTTTTTAGCAATTTTGGATGGATTAGCTCGCAAGTCGCCTCAACTGTTGTGGAGTTCCATTGCCCTTCAGGGGTTAATTTGTCCAACCTATGCCTTGGTTTCTGGCGGTTTAATTTCGATAAAACTTGCTTGGGTGGGCTATCAAAAGTTGGAACGCGCCTGGTTGTCAGCCGCTTGGACAATTCGCAATCCTTCAGACTTGAAAGTGGCAGAAGACTTGGCATTACAGAAATCAGATCTAGTTTTGGCAATTCAAAGCCGCCTCATTGATGCGGAACGCCAACAACTATTTTTATATATTGGTGCTTTGGGTAGCCTGTTTTTGGTGCTGTTGCCGGTGCTCTTTTTAGGGCAGGATTTTGGGCCGGTGGTTTCTGAAAAAATTGCCCGCACCATGCCGGAATTTCTGGATGGAGGACGCACGAATATTTTTGATCGTGATTGGATTGATTACTGGTTTTTCGGTCGTGGCACTAATCTCATTCCCCGATCGCTCCTTACGCCAGTCACTTTAATTTTTGGCTTTGCTTTACCTCTTTTTCAACTTTCCCTTTCGCAGCTCAAAGGTATTCAAGCGCGATTTCCCCTCAGTCACCGAATTACGCCGGAGGTCAACAATTTATGGCAACTGGGCTTGGCTTCGATCGGGTGGTTTTTGTTGGCCCATGGATTGCTATTTCGGCTCCACTTGCCCAGTCGCTACACGGGGCACAGCTTCCGAATCATAATCGCGATCGCGGCGGCCATTAGCCTTGTGATTGTTTGGGAAGCTCTCCAGCGCTGGGCCGGGCGATCGATTCCAAACTTTGATTCCTCTGCGGTTTATTCCTTGCCCCCGCTTTTCAATACTCCAATTGCGCAAGCCATTCGACCAAAACCGAAATCCCTTCGTTGGAAAGTCTATCTTTCCAGAAGCTTCAGCATGATTTTAATTGTGCTGGTGTTGGGATATCCGCTGTTGGTTCCCACTTTCCCAGCAAATAGTTACCAAACGGG
The DNA here is from genome assembly GCF_014698135.1 of Limnothrix sp. FACHB-881. Classification (NCBI taxonomy): domain Bacteria; kingdom Bacillati; phylum Cyanobacteriota; class Cyanophyceae; order Pseudanabaenales; family Pseudanabaenaceae; genus Limnothrix; species Limnothrix sp. FACHB-881. Next base: position 46,905 of record NZ_JACJSN010000011.1, on the reverse strand, counting down.
TCGTGCCGTCAAGCTCTATCAATTTCTTCAGGGGCAACCAACGGATATCAAAATTGCTTCCCTGAGCAGTATTGGGGATGATATTCCCACCTTTGCCGGACGTTCAATCCTCACGGGCAAAGAATATGCCGTGCCCTACCACTTGGGATATTACCGTCTATTTCGGGAACGAATTTTACGAACCATTGAAGCCCAATACAGCACCCATACTCAATCTATGAAATTCTTTCTGGCCCGATATCACATTTCATTTTGGCTGATCGATCGAGCCGCTTTTTCAGAAAATTACCTTAAAGATTCTTGGCTAGAGCAATATCCAGAGGCCAGTGAACCAGCGCTGCAAACCCTGAGGCAGGAACAAACACCCCTCGTGCAATCCCTCATGAATAGTTGCGCCGTGTTGCAAGATCAAACCTGGGTGTTGTTAGATGCGCAATGTTTACGGGATAGCTAATTTTGAGAATTGGGATGGAAACTCTGAAAATACTGCCTTTAAAGCTGCTGAAATTGCCGCATAAATTTCCGATCGAGATAGTCTTTCCAAACCCAAGCCCAAGCTCCCGTAAAAGCCCAACGGCCACGGGTAGCGATCGCCTGGCCATTGGCTAAGTTAATAAGGCTGAGAAACTGCTTTTGGGCTTTGAAGGGTTTCAGCGGCTGGCCCAAAATGGCTGCTCGCAAGTTGTCAGCTAGGGGGCGGCCCTGACGCACCGCAAACACGCCGGCCTTGGGGCGTGGCTGTTCCACCATCGTCGCCACATCTCCCGCCGCAAAGACCTGGGGATGGGAGCAGGATTGCAGATAGTGGTTAACCGCAATGAATCCCTGGGGATCCGTGGCGAGGCCGGTGGCCGCCAACCAAGGGGCTGCTGCGGCTTGGGTGGCCCACAGCACCCGATCGCCCCAAAACAGTTGCCCCGAGGCGGCCCGCAACTGGGTATCTGTGCCTACGAGGGTGGCGTGGGTGATGGTTTCACTCAAAACCAGCTCAATTCCCTGGGTTTGCAGCACCTGGGCCACTCGATCGCCCACTGCCGGGGCCAAATGGGGCAGGAGTTTTGCCTCTCGCTGAATCAAAGTAATCGACAGGCGATCGCCCATCAGGGGTTGCAAACGTCGCTGGGCCGCCAAGGCTAGCTCAACACCACCCGCGCCGCCCCCCACCACCACCAACCGCAGCGGCCTGGATCCCCATTGGGGCAAGGCCGACAATAGCGCATCCCAGTTGGCCAACAGGGCTTGGATTGGCTTCGCGGCAATAATCGATCGCCCCAGAAGAGGTTGAACACCCGGGGGAACCAGGGGCGTGCTGCCCAAATTAACCGAGAGCCAGCGAAATCCAACCGTTTCCCCGCTGGCTAGTTGCACTTGTCGATCGCCCAAATTCAACCCCACAGCGCGATCGACCCGCAACGCCACCCCCGCCCGATCGCACAGGGCCCGCAAATCAATAAAACAATCTTCCCGGCCATAGACCCCCGCCACGTGGCCGGGAACCATGCCCGAGTAAGGTGCTTGGGGCGCTTCGCTGATCAGGGTCACCGAGTCGATCGCGCCGCTGGGCAGGGGGTTTTGGATTAACTGTCGCAGAGCGATCGCGTGGCTGTGGCCGCCCCCCAACAAAACCAAGGATCGGGCTGACTGTGGCAACTTTCAAAATCCCCAAATTGGCTAAATTTCCTAGATTTTCTAGATTCCACAATGAAAAATAAAAGATAAGAAATAAAAGAATAAAAGATAAAAAACCCCACCCAACAAAAGCTGCCACATAGGACAAATTGGGCGGGATTAATTAAACAGCTCAGTGCTTAATTTTCAGTGCTGAATTTTTGTATGGGATTAGCACTTAATTCAGAATTAGCACTTATTCAAATCAATGCCAGCTTCCTTAGCAAATGCTTGCAGACCCTTGGTGTTCAGGGTTTTCAGAGCTTTGGTCGAAAGACGCAACCGCACCCAACGATTACCTTGGGGCCACCAAATTCGCTTCCATTGCAGGTTAACTTCTTGGAGCTTTTTGGTGCGGCGGTGCGAGTGGGAAATGGCGTAGGCGTTGTTCGCCTTTTTGCCGGTCAGTTGGCAAACACGGGACATGACGTTCTCCAAGCAGGACGAAAAGGTAAAACTTAGCGGTTGTGTTGATCCCGGCCCATCAAGCGATCGGGATAAGATTCACCACAACTCCAACCCAAAAGATGCCTCTCCAGGCAATGGCCCGTTGGCAGCATCGGCCATGGCGGTCGGCTTAGGCGGGCGATCCTTCAGCGGGCGATCGATGACCGATTGAGAGCGCGATTGATCAGTATAACCCAGATGGCAACCCAACCCGGACAGCCCAGCCCGCCAGAAGCCCATTCCGCCCCTAAGACCAATGCCGATCGACCCGATCGATCGCCTGTGATTAGCAGTCTCTGGTCAGCAGTCTGTAGCTCAGATCAAGCACCCCTAGGGCAGGGAATGTTCCGATCGCCCCCCATGCAAGCCGCCCCCATGCAAACTACAAGTATCTGACTCGCGAGCCTCGCCCCCGGTCGTTTCCTCGTTGGGCGGTGTGGGGATCAACTTTTGGCGAGACAGCCGTAGCCGAATTTGATCCAAATAATCCTGCACACAGACGGGCCCCCGTGGCGGCGGCCCATCATCGGGCCAAGAGGCCAAATCCTGACAGGGACAGGGCCCCGCCTCCAAGTAGCTGTCATTGATGGGATAGAGCAAACTACACCGCGCGCAGGGCAGCAAGCTCCAATGGCCCAACAATAAATCTTTCATGGAACAGACTGTGCCCGCCAGGTGATACATCTGGGGTTTTTCGAGAATTTGCCGCCAAAGTTGCTCAAATTCTGCGGAGTAAGCTTCACCGTCAATGGTGCGGCGAGTCCCGAGCAAGCGATCGTCGTGACCGCACACCACTTGCTTACCCAACTGCAACCAAAGAGCAAGATATTGTTTGACGCGTTCTTCAGGAGCCATTTTGGTGTGGAGTCCGGGGGCGAGGGCCAAAGGTTAAAGCACTGATGGCCAGGATTTGGGATTAGAGCTAGCTTCGCTAAACAAAACCAGGTTGAGAAACTTGACTAAAAATCAGTTCAAAACTGGCTTTAAAAAGCAAACTAAAACTCCAGATTGCGGGTTTATTTCCCAAGCGCCAGCTTCTGGATTAAGACAATAACTGGGAGACTGCCTAGGGAAATATCTGGAGGGTATTCGGAGAAACATCTAAAGAAATAATTGGGGGAAACCTGAGTGAACAGCTCGCATGAAAACAGGTTAACCGAAAAGCTTGAATGGAAAATTGAGTTACTAACTATCCTGCTTTCGATCCTAAGCTAAGGTTAGAGGGGTCACTGACAAAGAATCTTGAGCTTAGATTAAAGTTTTGGACAATTTTTGGACAATATTTAAGGAAATTAAACAGTTTTTATCCAGTTGTTAAGGATTGACCGATCACCCGTAAATTCACTGCAAAGCCCGCTGTGACCAGATAACAGGCATCGGATCGACTGCCCAATTCCCGCACTAGTTTGCCGAGGCGATCGCGAAACAGGCGACCAGCGGGGAAGGCCGGAACCACACCCCAGCCCGTTTCTTCAGCCACAAAAATACACATGGCTGGCAAGGCAGCACAGGTGGCCAACAGCGCTGCACAGGTTTGTTGCCATTCGGGATCGGGGCGATCGAGCCAGTTGGCCACCCAAGTTCCCAGTGAATCCACCAGCAAGCAACTATCGGCGGGTGCTTGACCCAGGGCTGCGGCCAACTCCAGCGGCACTTCCCAATTTTGCCAAGTTTCCGGGCGGCGCTGGCGGTGTTGGGCCACACGATCGCCCCACTCTTGATCCTGGGGATCCAAGTACGAGGTGGCCACATAGATGACCGATCGCCCCGAGGCCGCGGCCAGCCGTTCCGCCCACTCACTCTTGCCCGATCGCGCCGGCCCCGTCACCAGCACCACCCGTGACCATCCCGATTCTGAAGTCTGAGGCTGAGTCATGATGATGGGTTGCCCAACAGGGGGTTACTCAGGGGGCTTTGCTCGGTTAATTGCCCAGTAAATTGCTCAATGAATTGCTCAACAAACTGCTCAGTAAAGCATTCGGTGAATGAGCTACTCGCTGACCCGCGACATCAAAAACCAAGGGGCCAGCCCGATCGCGCTCCCGATGCCCACAGCACTGGCCGCCAACATTTGCCAAAACGATTGCCAGCGCGATCGGCCCGCCACCCGCAATTCCACCTTGGCCAAAAATTCCGCCGCCAACAACAACATCACATCCGTTGTAATGTCCAACCGCGACAGCACAATCACCACGCCCATCGCTGCCAAAATTGCGCCCCCGAAAGACTTGGTGGCCGTTTGAAACCAAGAAAAACGCCCAAACTCTGGCCAAGGCAACTTAAGGGTAAACAGGGCCGCCAAAGCCACGGCCACCAACAAAGCCACTCCCGCCACCTCTACCAGCGAGGGGGGCCGAGGCACAGCCAGCAACGCCACCCAACTCAGGGCTAAATAAACCAACGCCAGGATGAATAGCGATAGTCCGGTGTGGTTGTTGTATAAGCGCATGGAACCTTGTTTCCTCTTCAACTACAAGGTTTTGTCTGTAAAAAAGGCAATTTCCCGGGAAAATCAATGCGTAATTGAGAGGCTAATGAATTTTAGGAAATCGGAGAAGTTAAAAGCTAGTGGAAATGGCTTGAACCGGGCAGGTGGGAACACATTGCTCGCAAACTACACAGCGCGATCGAGCAAATTCTAGGCGGAAAGTTTCTGGGTGCAGCGACAACGCCCCCGTGGGACAAACGCCCGTACAAAGACCGCAATGGACACAGCTTGCTTCATCGATCGAGATTTCTCGATTGGCAGAAGAAACATCAATATCGAGGGATTCCATCCACTCCATGGCCGCGTCCATTTGGTCAATGTCGCCAATGAGTTCAACGACTAATTTTCCAACGCGATCGGGGGCCACTTGCGCTCGAATGATGTTGGCAGCCACATTAAATTCTTTCGCCAATCGATAGGTGATTGGCATTTGCACCGCATGTTTCGGAAAGGTGAGTGTGACGCGCTTTTTCAAAACAAATCACCGCCAACGAACGATCGGGGGAACCAGGGCAATCGGGTCACTTCAGGTCAACTTAGGTTAATTCGGCTTAGTTCAAATTGGTTCAGATTAGTTCAGATCGATTCAGATCAATTCAATTAGGGAAAACCACAGCGCTCGGGCCAGCGGACAGGCCGATCGAGCCTTCAGCGACCAATGCCCCCCTAAATCCTAAATAGCCAGCGGCCCATCCAGCGGTGATTCAACAAGCCCATGAAGACATGTAACGAAGTTGTTACAATCAAAATAGCCCTTGCAGAATACTGTTAACCCTAGAACACTGACCGAAGCGCCAATCACCGAAAGCGGTCGTGATTGGGGTTATGAGGGCGATCCCGTTGGTTTCGGAGTTGCGGGGTTTGGGCGATCGGCCCAACCTGCGCCGAAAATTCTGGAGCACCAGCCACGGGGAACCAAAAACGAATAACCAAAAAAGTTCGGGACCGATCGTCCTTGGCTCTTGAGGACTGTATCGCTAGCCTAGCACCAGAACTGAGCCGCCATTCCGCTTTGCCCTCTTGTCTTGCCATTCTGCCATGAGCCAGCTTTCTCCTGAACCGACTTCCCAGCCCTCAACCGTGATCCCCGGAGCTGCCGCGGCCGGTAGTCGTCTGCCAAATTTGGTGGTGGCCATTGTGGCGGCGTTGTTGGGGGTGGTGTTGTTTTTAGGGCTACGCACGGAACCCAACAGCAACATTCTGGAACGGCTGGCACGTGATTCTGTGCCGTTGGATCAGGCGATCGTCAATGGCAAGCCGACGGTGCTGGAGTTCTATGCAGATTGGTGTACCAGTTGCCAGGCCATGGCGAATGATTTGCGGGAGTTGAAGCAGGACTATGGCGATCGGGTCAATTTCTCGATGCTGAATGTGGACAACACCAAATGGCTACCCGAAATTCTGAGCTATCGAGTGGATGGGATTCCGCACTTTGTCTTTTTGAATGCCCAGGGTCAGGAGTTGGCCCAGGCGATCGGGGAGCAGCCGAAATCAATCATGGCGGCGAATTTGGCGGCCTTGGCTGACGGAACCGCCATCCTGCCCTATGCGAAGGTCAACGAAGGTCAAACCTCCGAGTTTGATGCTCCGTTGTCTGGAGACGCGGCCCAAAAATCGGCGGCAACGGATCCTCGCAGTCATGGTGCGTCAGTTGCCAATTAGGACAGGGTAACCGGCCGTGAATGTCGGGAATGCTCAACAGTCCCTAAAACCACCAGTTTAGAAGTCTCTAAAAAACCTCTAGCAACTTCTAGAAATACGGCTAGAACTACAGCCGTCCATTTTCACTTTTCCTTGGCCCCTGGCATGTCTTCCCGTCTTTTTACAACTCGAACTCAACTGGCTCGTGGCCAAGGTAAATCGGTTGTGCCGCGAGTTTATGAACAGTCGATCGCAATTCAGGCCAGTGCCACGGCGGTGGAGTGGTGCTTCACCGATCGCGAGCTGATGCATCGGTGGCTGAACCCAGCCCTGCGCTGTGATCCCGTGGGCGATCGCTGGGGAACTGATTTGGGCGATCGCACCCGATTTGTGTTGCAAATTCCCCTGCTGGAACCGGCGCTGCAATGCACGGTGGCGGAGCGATCGCCTGGCAAAATTGTTTGGGCTTTTTCTGGCTTTTTTGTGGGGCGCGACTCTTGGGAATGTATTCCCGATGGATCCGGCACTCAGTTAATCAATCGGTTTGAGTTCGTGATCCCCAATCCCCTTGTTCGCTGGGGGTTCGATCGGGTGGCGGCCGGGTGGGTGCAAGGCGACATGCAAGCCCAGCTCCGTCGTCTGAAGCGCGTGGCCGAGGAAGTCTACCACCTGCGATCGGGGCGATAGCACTGTCCTACGTAAAATTACGTAACCAAAATAGAACATTGTCCGGAAATCGCCGTCAAGCTCTCTAAAAGACAGTAGAGTTCAGAAGGATAGCCTCTTTTCCTGTGGCTTTTTCAGGTGGGCTTTCCTTCGTTCTGGTTTTTTCTTGGATGAGCACCATGGTCGATTCATTTTGCCATGGGTTCATTCACCGACTTCTTTGATTTCTGGATTGATTTCTGGATGAATTCCTGGATAAATTCCTGAGTTGATTCCTGGATGAATTTCTAGATAAATTCCTGGATTGGTTTCCATGGAGTCGGTGAAAATACCAGTTCCTCGCCACAGATCTGCCACCGAACTGCTACGTTGTCGGAGGGTTTGGTATGTCTAGAGCATCTTCAATGCACCTTGCTCCCCAGGAGCTAACATCCATCGAGCAGGATGTTTTACGTGTTATTCAACAGTGCGATCGCAAGGGTTTTGCAGCCACGTTGGATTTGATTCAAGTGAACACGGGCTATGCGCTGGATGCGATCGAGCGGGCCGTTGAACATTTGATTCAAAGCCGTCTAATTCGTCCTCTGAATACGGAAGCTTGGGGTGATTGATTGTGGGCCGACGGAATAGGAAATTTCACTGAAGAAATTTCACTGAAGACTGCTCCCAATCATCTAGCCTTTCCCTCTAGTCCTTGAGGCCCAGGTGAGATTGAATCTGTCGCAGCAGCTTGTGCATTTCGGGCAAGCGGCGATAGATGGCAGAAGTTTTGAGCCATTGACTGTTGGCAATGGCTGGGTAGCCGGAGACAATCTCACCGGCCGGTACGTCACTGTGCAAACCGGACTTGGAGGAGGCGATCGCCCGATCGCCCATTTTGACGTTGTTGGCCACGCCCACCTGCCCGGCCAGAATCACCCCTTTGCCCAATTCCACGCCCCCTGCCAAGCCCGCTTGGGCCGCGATCGCGCAGCCTTCGCCCAGTTGGCAGCCATGGCCAATGTGAACCATGTTGTCAAGCTTTGTGCCCCGGCCAATGCGGGTTTCACCCATGGCTGGCCGATCGATCGTGCTGTTGACTCCCACATCCACACCGTCTTCGAGCACAACGCGCCCGGTTTGATCCAGCTTTTGCCAGCCTTGGGCCGTGGGCACAAAGCCAAATCCTTCATCACCAATGACTGCGCCACTGTGGATGATGCAATGTTGCCCAATGATTGATCGCTCGTGGATGGTGCAGTTGGCATGGAGCCAGGAATCGGCCCCGATCGACGCACCCCCATAAATCACCACATTGGCCATTAAGCAAACCCGATCCCCGATCGTCACCCCCTCATAAATCGCCACATGGGGCCCGATCGACACTTCCTGACCCAGTTGCACAGTCGGATCAATCCAGGCGCTGGGGTGAATCCCCGGCTTGGGTTTAAAGGGTTGATAGAACAGCCGCACCGCCACGGCAAATAGCATTTTGGGATCTTGCACCGCCACCCAGGCCAACCCCAGCTCGCGAGCTTGGCTAATTAGCTCAGGACGGTTGGGCAAAATCACGGCAGCTCGGGTGCTTTCCAAGCAGTCCGCAAATTTATCGCCTTCCAAATAGGTCAACTGACCGCCCTGGGCCTGGGCGATCGGGGCGATCGTTGTCAGTTCAGGATCATCCGCCAAGGAAAATTGATCGAAGGGGCGATCGCTCAGCTTTTCTAACTGCTTTAATAATTCGCTAAATTTCATGGCTCAAACTTAACGGCTTAAATCTATTCAAACTTAAGTTATTCAAACTCAAGTTATTCAAACTCAAGAGTCATTCCAAAAACCCCAAGCAGGAAAGCGGAAACCCGGGTGGGGACACACCGTCGTGCGCCCCCGCAGGAGGATTGCAACGATGGTGTGCCCCCACATTCCATATGAGGATTGCAAGGCAAGGGGCTTAAGCCCCTTGTTCCTGCGATCTTCAGGGATTCCCGCAATCTTCAGCGGTTAATGGATCCTAGCCTGAGATTTAGGCTTCATCCAATGCCGCAATCCCGGGCAGTACTTTGCCTTCCAGCAACTCCAAGCTTGCACCGCCACCGGTCGAAATGTGGCTCATCTGGTCAGCCACACCCACCTTTTCCACCGCTGCCACCGAGTCGCCACCACCAATAATTGTGGTCACGCCCTTCGGAGTCAGGGTCGCCAAGGTTTCCGCGATCGCCTTGGTGCCAGCCGCGAACTTGTCGAACTCGAACACGCCCATGGGCCCGTTCCAGATCACCGATTGGCAGGTTTCCAGCGCCTTTTGGAACGCCGCCACCGAGTCGGGGCCAATGTCCAGACCCATCCAGCCATCGGGGATTGCATCCACGCTGACGGTTTGGCTGTTGGCATCGGGCGCAAAGTTATCGGCCAACACCACATCGGTCGGCAACAACAGTTCCACGCCCTTGTCCTTGGCCTTCGCTTCCAGAGCGGAGGCCAGATCCAGCTTGTCATCTTCCACCAACGACTTGCCCACGGCCAGGCCGCGTGCTTTGTAGAAGGTGAAGATCATGCCGCCGCCGATGAACAGCTTGTCCACCTTGTCCAGCAGGGTTTCGATCACGGTGATTTTGCTCGATACCTTCGAGCCACCCACAATTGCCGCCAGAGGACGCTTGGGGCTTTCGATCGCCGCTTGCAGGTATTGCAGTTCCTTTTCGATCAGGTAACCCGCAACGGAGGGGCTGAGGAACTTGGTCACGCCTTCGGTGGAGGCATGGGCCCGGTGAGCCGTACCGAACGCATCGTTCACGTACAAATCAGCCAGCGAAGCCAGCTTCTTCGAGAACTCAGGATCGTTTGCTTCCTCTTCCGCGTAGAACCGCACGTTTTCCAGCAGCACCACATCGCCATCGTTCATGGCTGCAACCGTTGCTGCTGCCTCGTCGCCAATGCAGTCGTCGGTTTTAACTACCGGTTTGCCCAGCAGTTCCGACAGGCGCACGGCCACGGGCGTGAGACGCATCGAATCAACAACCTTACCCTTAGGACGGCCGAAGTGGCTGGCCAGGATGACCTTCGCGCCTTTGCCGGTCAGGTCTTGGATTGTGGGCAGGGCGGCCCGAACCCGGGTGTCGTCGGTGATTTTGCCAGCATCGTCGAGAGGTACGTTGAAATCAACGCGCACAAGGACGCGCTTGCCAGCTACATCAGCCGCCGACAAATTTGCTACAGTTTTCTTTGACACGATAAAAACCTCCTTTCAATGCGTCTCGCGGAAATTCGCGCGGGAGTTTTCGCGGAAGTTCACGCGGTGAATATTTTCCCCTAAAGATGTTCGAGACGATTCTTTTTCCGATCGATCGATCGCCCGAATCTCGTGAGGCGGCCGAAACCGTTGCCCAACTGGCGCAACTGCACAACAGTCGATTAGTCATTCTGTCGGTCGTTCCCGGCCCCGATGAAGGGGCCATTGAAGCGGCTGAAACCCTCCTCAGCCGGGCTAAAGCCATGTTTGCTGAGCGGGGCCTCGAAGCCGAAGTGATTGAGCGCGAGGGAATGCCTGCGTTCACCATCTGTGATGTGGCCGATGAAGTGGAAGCCAGCCTGGTCGTCATGGGCAGCCGGGGCATGGGTCTAACCACCGAAGGAGCCGCCGAAAGCACTGCCCATCGCGTCATTGATTTGTCTCCCTGTCCGGTGTTGATCGTTCCTTAACACCAGGGATTCGTAAAACAGCAAAGCCAACACTAGCCAAAATCAAAACTAAAACAAGCTTGTCTGAAGCCTTGGACTGGAGTAATTCTGCCAGGGAAAGTCAGTTTCTAAAGAGTTCCCGTGCATTTACGCCGGAGCGCGGCAGGCTTCATACATCGCTAAATTAGGGCGCTTTCCTTGCTAAAAAGGAGGGCGCTTTTGCTTGTTATCAGAGTTATGGTGGGATTAATTCCTGCAAAAGCTTCCTGCAAAAGCTGGTTAGACCCATGCGACATTTCCCGGGACACCAGCGCCCCCCTTCTAACTCTGGGTCTTATTTTGGGTACTTATGAATTTCGGGTCTCTACAGCAGGTCAGTTTTCCCAGGTATCTGAAAAGGCTGGCTCGGCGAATTGCGACACATAAACTTCCCCTCAATTACGTCATTACGGTTCCCTTTGTGCTGCAAGTGGGAATCGTGGTGGGCTTGGTGGGATATTTGTCCTATCGCAGTGGCAGCGATGCTGTTGAATCTTTGGTTGATCGGCTGCTAGACAATAAAGCAAACCAAGTTCAGCAGGATTTAGATCATTACCTATCGATTCCTAAAATCACAACTCAAAACAATGCTTTTTTGATCCGTAAAGGTCACCTGAATAGCCTAGATTTAGACGAGCTTGAGTCATTTTTTATTGAACAGCTTAAACTATTTCCTAAACTGAGTACTTTGGCCCTGTCTAATGAAGCGGGCGATTTTCTAGCCGTTGAGCGTCCGGATCCAAATGCGCTGATTATTCGTCGGTTGCAAGCTGCCTCACCCGATCGATCGCTCCTCCGCTATTGGGCAAATCGTCAGGGCCAGCAGCGCGTTTTGCTCGAAGTTCGCCGTGATTATTATCCCCATCGCGATCCCCCCCACGATCCTTGGTACTTGAAGGCTCAGCGCAACCCTGCTGGTCTTTGGACGATGGGAATTAGTCTATCTAAGGGCAAGCAAAATCCCATCTTGCACTTGATTCGGACTGTGCCTTTTTATGACCAGTCGGGTCGGTTTCAAGGAGTTTTAGGAGCGAGTTTTTACTTACAGCAATTTGGAGACTTCCTCCAGTCCATTAACACCAATGGTCAGGGGCAAATTTTTGTAATGGAACCCAACGGGCTGTTGGTGGCCAGCTCTGCCAATGAATTGCCCTTTGATGCCAGTCCTCGAAAAATATTAGCCCAAAATACTCAACACCATAATCGGCGATTGGATGCCACTCAAAGCAAGGATAGTTTAATTTCAAAAACGGCACAAATTATTAGAAACAACAAAATTAATCTAGAACAAATTCAAACAAAGCTTAAGCTAACAATTCAAATTCAAGAGCAAAACTATTTTGTACAAATTATTCCTATCCGAGGCGAGCTGAACTGGTTCACGGTGATTGTGCTGCCCCAGTCGGCATTTATGGATCAAATCCATAGCAATATTTACCGCACAATCTTGCTTTGCCTGTTGGCTTTGTTGGGAGCAGTAGCCACAGGAATTTGGACTGGCTATCGAATTAGTCGATCGCTCCAATGGTTGCGAGTGGCGACCAAGGCTCTCAACCATGATCACCACACCCAAGAATTACAGCCAATTGAAAATGTCCAGATTTTGGAATTTGATCTGCTCAATCTTTCCATTCAAAAAGTTCTGAAAGCACTGAAAAAATCTCGACAAGCCCAGGCAGATTATGAAAAAACCCTGCAATTAAAGGTTGAAGAAAAAACCGCCGCCTTACAAAAAAGCCAAGCCCGTCTTTTAGAAGCCCAAAGAATTGCCCATGTGGGCCATTGGGAGCTGAATGTGGCCCAGCGGGCGATCGTTTGGTCACCAGAAATTTATCGAATTTGTGAACTTGACAAACCCACCAAGGGTTTAAAAGCTCAGCAACTAATCAACCTCATCCATCCGGCCTATCGAGAACGATTTCAGCAAGATGTCATTGATTCAGTGATTGCTCATCGGGCTTTTGATGCTGATTTACGAATCATCACGGCTAAGGGCAATTCCCGTTACATTCAAATTAAAGGCAAGCCGATTCTGAATGCACAGCAAGAAATTATTCAAGTTACCGGAATCATTGCAGATATCACAGAGCGCAAGCAGCTAGAGTGGGCCCTCAAAACATCGGAGGCCCAAGCAAAGGACATTTTAAACAGCGCGATCGCGGGAATCGTGAGTCTGCGGTTTTTTAAGAATCACACCTGGAAAATTGATCGTGTTTCTGCCGGTTGTGAAACCTTATTTGGCTATACCTGCGAAGAGCTATTAGCCAATCAAAATCTTTGGATGCAAGATATTGAGCCGGAAGATTTGCAAAACATTCAAGATCAAATTATTGAAGATATTTTTCATGAAAGAACGGGAACTTATGAATATCGGATTCATGATCACCAAAGGAAGATTCGGTGGATTTCCCAAACGAATAATGCCGTTTGGGATTTGTTAGGAGATTGTTGGCACGTGACAATTACCGCCATTGATGTCACTGATCGCAAGCTAACAGAAGTTGCCCTGAAGCAAAGTGAATCAAGATTTCTCGATATTTCCGATTCTTCACCGGCTAATATCTATATTTTGGTGCGTCGCCTGGATGGTTCCTTTTATTTTGAGCACATCAGTCGGGCGGCTGAAACCATTCATGAAATTCCCGTAGCGACGATTCTTCAGGATGCCAATATTCTGCTCGATCGCATCCACCCCGATGACCAAGCAGCTTATAACCAAGCCGTTGAACGCAGCCTTGAAAACTTACGACCCTTTGAGCATGAATGGCGCGTCATTAATCCATCGGGGAAGGTGAAATGGTTGCAGGGAAGTGCTAGCCCAAAGCGGCGAGAAAATGGCGAAATTGCTTGGTATGGCGTTGCAATTGATATTACCGATCGCAAGATTGCTCAAGATGCCTTGAATGAAAGTGAAAGTCGGCTAGTACGGCTTTCTAGTGTGTCTCCTGTGGTGATCTATTCCGTGGTGGAAGAACCGGGGAAACCGGTGGAGTATGAATATCTTAGCGCTGCTTTTGAGGAAATTCATGAAGTTCCTCTCAGTGCAGCGATCCAAAATCCCATGATTACTTTTAATCAAATTCACCCGGATGATCAAGAAAACTATATCCAGGCTGTGGAATGGTCCAGCCGAAATTTACAGAACTTCCGTCATGAATGGCGAATTATTACACCTTCTGGCAAGGTGAAGTGGTTGCAAGCCAATTCACGCCCAGAGCTTCGTGGAAACCAAGAAATCGTTTGGCATGGGGTTGTTCAAGATATTACAGATCAAAAGGCGATCGCCAACGCCTTGGCTAAAACAACGGAAGAACTCGATCAATTCTTTTCGGTGGCACTGGATTTACTATGTATTGCGGATATTAGCGGGCGCTTCCAACGCTTGAATTTACAGTGGTCTAAAATTCTGGGCTATCCCTTAGAAGAATTGGAGGGATCGCGGTTTATGGACTATGTTCATCCAGACGATGTTGAAGAAACTATGCTGGCTTTGAATGAACTGGTTAATCAAAAGGAGCTTCATGGATTTGTGAACCGCTATCGTTGCCAAGACGGTTCCTATCGTTGGATTGAATGGCGCTCCGTGCCGGTTAACTCGGTGATTTATGCGGCAGCTCGCGACATTACCGATCGCAAGCTGGCCGAACTGCAACTTCAGGAAGCGAAGGATAAGGCTGAGGCGGCTAATCGGGCAAAAAGTCTATTTCTGGCAAATATGAGCCATGAACTCAGAACACCTTTAAATATTATCTTGGGGTTTTCGCAACTCATCAACCGCGATATTCATTTATCAGAAAGCCATCGCGAATATATGAATTTAATTCAGAATAGCGGCACTCATTTACTAATGCTCATTAATGATATTTTGGATCTTTCTAAAATTGAAGCGGGTCAATTTACCCTTGACGAAGAAGAAGTAGATCTTTATGAAATTCTCTATTCTTTGCAAATCGCTTTTCAACAACAGGCTCTTAAGCGAGAAAATCAACTCATTTTGGAAATTGGCGATAGAGTTCCTCGATATATTATTTTAGATTCCAAAAAACTGAAGCAAATCCTGTTTAACTTGGTTGGTAATGCGATTAAGTTCACCACCCAAGGATCGATCGCGATTCGAGTTGATTTAATTTCAACCCTAATTGTTAATACATTTCAAGTCTATCCCTATCCATCTTTGGTAGAGGGGCGATCACCGGCTGATTCCGATGCTTGCGACCCAGCATTAACCGAGAATTCAAATTTCAAGGCTGCAACGTTTCAGTCATGCCAGAACGAGTCCTATAAAGGGCAGTTTTGTAATCATGACTATCTTCAGTTTCAGGTGATTGATACGGGAGCTGGGATTGAATCTGAGGATTTAAAAGCGATTTTTGATGCTTTTTCCCAATCGGCAGCCGGCAAAAAAAGCTCGGAAGGCACTGGTTTAGGCCTAACAATTAGCCAACAGTTGGTGCAGTTAATGGGTGGAGTGTTGACGGTAGAAAGTGCCGTTGGTTTGGGGAGCACGTTCATGTTTACCTTGCCGCTGCGTACCGGCCGATCGCCTGGAAAAAAATCTGAACATCAGCCTTGGGGGCCGCCTCAAAATCAAACGACGATCGCTGAATCAGCTCGATCGCCCGCATCCTTCTGGGGCGATCACCTAGATTCTAGAATGTTGTCTCCGTCAAGGCTGAATCACCGGGAATCGGGAACTGTGGCTGATTCTCTGGCGAACGATCGCCCAACAGAATCACCAACGATCGGTTTGGCAGCCATTCGATCGCGCTATCGCATTTTGGTTGTGGACGATCGCCCAGATAATCGCCTGTTGTTAGTGCAATTGTTGAGTCAATTGGGGTTTGTGGTGCAGGAAGCCATGGACGGGGCTGATGCGGTGCAGCGGTGGCAAGATTGGCATCCGCATTTAATTTTGATGGATTTAAGAATGCCCGGTTGCGATGGTTATCAGGCAACTCAACAAATTCGGGCGTTGGAGTCTTCGCGATCGACGGTAATTTTAGCCATCACGGCCCAGGCGTTGGTGGAAGATCGAGATCAGGCGATCGCGGTCGGCTGTGATGACTATTTAAGCAAGCCGATTTCCGATCAAATCCTGATCCAAAAACTGGACTATTACTGTCAGCAAGCCGATCGCTCCTCGGATCCGCTGCATCAGGTCTCTAGGGATCGATCTGATTTTTCATTGACAAAACCGGCTCATTCCCCGGAATTGGTTGCGCCCTTCAATGGTGCTTTGGATAGTCGAGAACCTCCAGATTCATTAGATCCACCAGATCTATTAGATCCATTAGATCCATTGAATCAACTGCTAAATCAGCGGCCGGATCCCTTTTCCGACCATTTCATGGATTCCTTTCCCGATCAATTGGGCGATCGCGCTGACGCACTCTCAGGCCTTCGGCATCACCAGCGGGGCCAAGAATTGTTGGCCAAAATGCCCCGCGATTGGCTCATGCAGTTACAACATGCCGCAGCCCTTTGCGCTGAAGATTCCATGCGCGAATTACTCCAGACCATTCCCGAGGAACAGGCCCCGTTGTCCGATTATTTGGGCCAACTGATTTACGATTTTGCCTTTGACAAAATCCATCAACTGGTTAGCCGCTGCCTGAATGCGCCTTTTGAGTAATGTTGAATAATGTGCCTTTTGAATGGCCAGAACTCAGGATAGCAAGCGGGCAGCGGAGCAAAAGAGCCGCAGCATAACCCCTTAAACTTGGCTAAATTCCGCCTTGCTGCGTAAATCTTGCAAAATTCCGTACATTTCCGCCGCAAAGCCCTTGGGGTTCCAAAGCGGGGCGGGATTGGCCGGATTTTTAGCCTGTTGCAACTTGTGGCGCACCGCATTGCACAACTCCCGATCGCGCCCTAAGCGCACCCCCCACTCAATATATTCATCCCAAGTCCAGGCCATGCCCTCCTGGTCGAGGCCCGCCGCCCGCATCAGGGAATAGCCCAAGCGAGAGAAGGACTGCTCGCCCACCCTGGTCACGATCGGTTGGTTGAAGTAAAGGGCTTCCAGGTTGTGGGTTGCGCCGCTGTAGGGGTAGGAATCCAACAACACATCGGTGATTTGATACACAGCCCGGTGCTCTTCCTCGCTGGCGGTGCGGGGCAACATCCGCACCCGATTGGGGTTCACGCCTTGGCGACGGCATTCCTCGTGATAGAGACTCAGCATCAGTTCCAAATCCCCAATCCGCGATTTGAAGAACAGAATGCTATCGGGCACATAGCGCAGCACATGGACTTGGGCTTGCAGCATTTCCATGCTGACCTTTTGTCCCGTGGGCACGCTGAGGAAAATGGTTTGGTTGGGATCAATCCGGAACGCTTGGCGCTGTTTGGCCCGATCGGTCGGCACGCTGGGCAGATAGGACAGGGCCGCAAAGGAACCCGACATCCGCACTAGCTTTTCGATGTAATAGTGCTCAACGCCGGCCGGGTGGGTGTTCCAGTCCACCAGGTTGTAGTTATCGGGGCAAATGTGGGGCGCGTCGTAGCCCAACCAGGTGAGACAAACGGGCGCAGGCCGGTGGTAGAGCACTTCCGCGTGAGGCAGAATCGTGATCGAATCGAGGTCAAACAGAATATCGAGGTTGTCTTCCCGGGCCCGGCGAATGATGGTGGGGGAGTTGGCATCGGGGAATCCTTCCTCGCCGGGCATGTAGAACTTTTCGGCCAAGCCTTCAAACACCTTGGTTCGATCGTCCTTGGGCATGTCGCCGGTAACGTAGAGGAACAGGTGCGGCGTATGTTCCTTAAGGGCGGTGAGGATTTCGCCGCTGCACCACCCCACGGAATGGCGGCGATAGTGGCGAGACATGAACCCAATGCGCAGCCGATCGGACGTGCGGGGCGATCGGGCCGTGGGCATGGCATACAGGGGGCTATTGGCGGCTTGGTGGTCTTTAAAGGCATTTTCCACCAGCTTGCGATAGGCTTCCGCCAGGGCGTTGGCCACCCTGGTGTTGGCCGCCACATCGTCCCGCAAGTGCGGCATATCAAACAGCACGTTCCCGTAAAGCTTCGTGATGTCAAAGGGAGAAAGCTGGTCAATAACCTGAATAAACTCGCCTTCGATTTCCAGGAACCGCTGACGGGCCACATGGCCCAAGCCAATGAAACAAAAGGCTTTGGTCGAGATAATGCCCGCGAGAACGCGCTCCCGGGGGCTGCTGCCCGGTTCATTGAAGGTGCGCCAACAGCGATCGGCCACTTGGCGGGCTTGGGGCAGATATCCCCAGAACAGCAGATGTTCCATCAAGTCCCAATGGGCATCCAAGTGCTTGCGATCGAAGTGAATCGCCCGCTCATACCATTCAAACCCTTCCGGGCGCTTGCCCATGCCGACCAGGGTTTGGGCAATTCGGATGTAGCCCTGAATCCCTTGCACTTTTGGATCCACCGCCAAGGCCTGCTGCCAGCACTGGATAGCCTCTTCCTTTTTGTCGGCCACTTCAAAGGTGCAACCCATGCTCCAGTAGGCTTGGGCCATTTGGGGATTGGCCTGAATGGCCCGCTGAAAACATTGGATCGCCTCGTCCGTTTGCCGCTTGCCGAGCAGAATGCTGCCCAAGTTTGACCAAGCTTCCGCGTAGTTGGGGTTCAACTGCACAGCGGTTTGGTAAGCGTCGGCAGCTTCTTGATAGTTGCCGCGGCCGAGCATGATGTTACCCAGCAGCTTGTGGGCTTCCGGGAAGGCATTTTGGATTGCGAGGGCTTCGGTCACCAGCTCATGGGCCGCGTCCAATTCGCCCCGATCGAACAGCAATGCTCCCAGCCGCTCCAACAACTGGGCAAAGGGAACCGCACTCGCCATGGTGCGCAGGTCGGCTTCGCGTCCCAAATCACAGGTGGTTTGGCTGGCTTTGGGGGGAACGGGCTGGCCGGCGCGATCGGCCTGAATCACGGCGGCGGGAGCTTCAATGCCCCAGAGGGTTGGGCGCACGGCCAACCCGCGACGATAGTGTTGTTCAGCGCCAGCCAGGTCACCAATTTCCAGCAGCAGGTTGCCCGACACCAGCTCAATTTCGGCCACGCGATCGAAACTACCCGCCAAGTAATGCCACTGGGCATATTGGCTGTAGGCCGGCAACAGATCCGCCACCAAGGCTCGCAGGTTATCCAACACCTCCGGACTGTCGGGCTTGATCTTTTGGGCCTTGGTGTAATACTGAAGCGCCTGATCCCAACTGCCGATCGCGTGGCAAATTAGCCCCGAGGTGTTCAACACCGCCGGATCATTGGGGGTGAGGGTGAGGGCTTTTTCCACATATTCCACCGCGATCGCCATTTCACCCATCTGATAGGCGATCGCCCCGAACCAGTGCAGCGCCTCCGGGTGGTTGGGATGGTGCTCCAGGATTTTTTTGTAAATCAGGCCCGATTGTTCGAGCTGACCCGATCGCAGCAGTTGGATCGCCCGCGTAAGGGCCTGAGAAACAGCAGCATCATCCATGACAAAATCCAGGGCAGAGGGAGGCGAAGTTGGCAAAACGCGCAAGTTGGAGGGAAACAATTGGCCAGAATCACGACCGTTGATTAACCCCCGCCCGCTTGGGCCCTCCAGTGCTCAGCCCGGCTGACAGGGGTTGAAGATCCCTAGACCACCGTGGCCGGCTCGCGACTGGGTTCGTTGTAGTAATCCACCAGGGTACTGGCGGGAGGATATTGAATCGGCGGCAGGCGATCGGCCGCAAAATCCTTCAGGAACTGCACATGTCGCCAAAGGAGCGCTTGGTGTGAATAACGCTCCAGAACGGTGTTGCGGGCCGCTTGGCGAATGTGGGCCATTTGAGTCGGGTGCTCCAGCACTTCCGACACCCGATCGGCAATTTGCTTAGGCGAGAAGAAATCGGCTAACAGGCCGTTTTCCCCGTCGCGAATCACTTCCTGCACGGGCGCAGTGGCCGAACCCACCACCAAGCAACCGGCCGACATGGATTCAATCATCGACCAGGAGAGCACAAAGGGCCGCGTGAGGTAAATGTGAGCCTTCGAGGCTTGCAGTACCTTCAGGTACAGGCCATAGGGCAAGGAGCCAACGAAGTGGATCCGCGACAGATCCAGGGGCAACCGTTCCAACATCAGTTGCTTATAGGTTTTGCCATCGGGCAGGGCGCGGCCATAGCAAACCCGATCGCTCCCCACAATCACCACATGGCAGTTGGGGCGCTTCTCTTGCAGATAAACCAACGATTCCATGAACTCGGGGAAACCGCGATAGGGTTCCATGCCCCGACCCACATAGGTAACGATTTCATCCACATGGGATAAGTCGAGATTCGGCAGCACGAGCTTGGCGTTCGGCTCGGGCACAAAGAAATCGGTGTCTACACCATCGTGCAGCACATGCAGCTTGGATTGGTATTCAGCGGGGAATTGCGATCGCTGCCAGGCCGTGGGGCAAATTCCCCGATCGCAGGTGTAGAGATCCTGCAAAATTGACGCATTTTTAATCCGAATTCGGGCCTGATCATCCACGGACAAGGGTTCCGCCGGATCAAAATCCGCATCGGCTCCCTTGGATTTATAAAACCACTCGAAATAGCCCAAGAACTTGGTGTCCGGGAAGGCATCCTTCATGAACAGGGTGGATCCCCAACCGGAGTGGCCATAGACCACATCGGGCACAAATCCATTGGACTTCAGCGCGTCGGCCACCCGGAACATGGATTGCCCCTGAAGCACGGCGGCCTCGAAGGGGCGGATGTAGTGATGGGTTCCAGGGGCGGGGTCGCGGCTGGGCTTGAACAATACTTTTTGAACGCCGGCAATTTGCCACTCGGGGTTTTCGTTTTTCGTGCCAAAAACCACTTGGTTTTCGGGATCGCGCCCGAGGGCCGCCGCGACGTGGCGAAACTGTGCGGGGAAGTTGGGATGCAAGAACAGAATTCGCATGATCGCCGTGGGTCGTCCTAAAAGTCGTCCTGAAATTCGATCGAGTCTCAGTGTCCCACCGAAGGGCCAAACGGGCAATGCGGATTTGCGCAAGTTGCCCCTTAACCTGGGGGCCAGCAGCCAGCGACTGGAACCCGCTGCCGGAATTTGGAGCACCGTTGGGAGCGCTGTTGGGATCGCTGTTGGGATCGTTCGGTTGGGATCGCCTTAAGCAACCCAAACCAGTTCCCCTTGACGGGCTAACGATCGGGAAGCGGCCGCCAACAACCGCACCAGGGCCGTGCCGATGGAACCATCGGAGCGATCGAGCGGTGCGCCGTCCAAAACGCCGGCCAGGAATTGATCGCAAACCTGCCCAAGGGGTTCACCGCTCGCCAACTCGATCGACTGCTCCGATTGGTTGCAAGGAAGCCATTGGCTGCCAGATTGTTCCAAAGATCCCGCCCACAGGGTCAGGGGCGATCGGGCGTTCATTTCATCAAAAACCAATGTGCCTCGGGTTCCGACCAGGGCCAAGCGCCGGGCCCGATCGGGATTGTGCCAAGCCAGATGGATCGTGGCGGTGAACTGCTCAGGATAGTAAAGGGTGAGCCAAACCAAATCCGCCAAACCCGCCGCAGGACTGGGGCGATCGGTCACCTCAAGCCCGGTTCCGCGCCCCCGTTGTAACCAGGTTTGCCCCTTGGCTTGCAGGGCGATCGGGGTTGACTGCAGCCAATGGTTAAAGATGGCAATGTCGTGAATGGCCAAGTCCCACAACACATCCACATCCTGGCGCACGGGGCCCAGGTGGGTGCGAGCCGCATAGCCATAGCGCCGATCGCCGATCGCGCCCGATTGCAGGGCTTTGGCCCCCGCTTCCACCGCCGGATGAAAAAGATAGGTATGGTCAACCATCAGCCGACGATCGACCCGTTGCGCCAAGGTACACAAATCCTCGCACTCAGCCACATCCAGGGTTAGGGGCTTTTCCACCAGCACATGCTTGCCCGCCAACAGCGCCGATCGCACCAGTTCAAAATGGCTGGCGGCCGGCGTGGCAATCACCACAGCCCCAATGTCCGGATTGCCCCAGATCGATCGGCGATCGCTGACCCGTTGCACCTCGGCCCAACCGGGATAGCTGGCAAATCGATCGCCCACGGCGGCTAGCAGGTCTGGATTGGTTTCCACCACGGCCTTCAGGTGCGATCGGGGATGTTCCAAAAAATTGCGAATGAGGTGTGTTCCCCACCGGCCCGCCCCAAATACCGCCAGTCCCAATCGATCGGTCATTGCCTTTAGCCCAAAAACGTCAACGAGGAATCTCAACCGAATCAGAGAATGTCTGAAAAGCCAAAATTGATACCCAGAACTGGCCCCAGCGATCGACGGAAGCCAGAGGATCAAGCCCCTTGCTCCCACAACCATTGGAGCTGGGCAAGTGCTGATCAAGTCCTGAACAATACTTTTCCAGCAGCCTCTAATAATTCCGGTCTGGAAAATTTCCACCTGGAAAATCTCAGTCCGGAACTTCAGCAATGCACCTCAAAAAATCAGATCCGAAACCCAACCCCAAAGTACTGCCCCAGAAACCAAAAGGGCTGAAGAAGGGCTAAAGGGTCGATCGCTTGTCCAACAGCCAATAGGTATTCATTTCACCACGACCTTTGATGTGAATTGAACCCCGTTCTTCAAAGTGATAGCGATCCTTCAGCCGTTCATAGGTGGAATCGGTGACTTGAATCGAACCAGGAACCCCATGGGACTCCATCCGCGAAGCAATATTAACCGCGTCGCCCCATAGATCGTAGATGAACTTTTTCGTGCCAATCACACCGGCAATCACTGGGCCTGTGTTGATGCCAATCCGGATTTCCAACCGTTCACCCAAGGGCCCCAGTGCATGGGCCATGCTCGATCGCATTTCCAAGGCCATATCAGCCACGGATTCCGCATGGTTTGCCTGGGGAACCGGCACGCCCCCCACTACCATGTAAGCATCCCCAATGGTCTTAATTTTTTCGAGATGGTGCTTTTCCGCAAGCCGATCAAAGGTGGAAAAAACTTGATTTAAGCAATTAATTAATTCTAAAGGCTCTAGTTGCGCCGCCAAGGAAGTAAATCCTACAATGTCGGCAAAAAGAATCGTTGCTTCTTCAAATTGTTCCGCTGGTGATTCGTTGGAATCCTTGAGCTGGTCTGCCACCCGACTGGGCAAAATATTTAGCAATAATAATTCCGATCGCTCCTTCTCCTTGCGCAGTTCAGCGGTGCGCCGCTCCACCCGTTGCTCCAATTCTTCAAAGGACTGCTGAAGTTGGGTGGCCATGCTGTTGAAAGCATCTGCCAGGCGATCGACTTCAATGATTGGACTGCTGGCAACGGTTTGCTCTAAATTGCCCTTGGCCATTTCTCCCGAAGCTTGGGCAATTCGACAAATGGGTTGCGTAATCCAACGGGCCGTTAAAATTCCAATTGGAACCGAAACTAAAAGCGCTAGAAAGCAAAGGGCGATCGTGTTTCTGGTGTTTTCATTAATTTTGGCCATGAAATCCGATTCAGGAACCACCACCACAATCAGCCAATTTAATCCATAGGCATCCTTGAAGGGCGAAATTTGCAGAAATTGACGTTCATTGTTTAGCCAAAATTCAAACTGATGATCGCGCTGAATATTTGAGAGTTGATCAAATTGACCATATAAGAACTCAGCGCTCGATCGCAAAAGCTGATTGTTACTTTGGAGCGCATGAACCCGTTGTAGTTCTTTTTTGGCTTTTTGGGACTGCTCCACCCAAAGGGGCTGATCTTTCAGGGAAGTGGCCACCAGCTCGCCGCTGGGTTCGACAATAAAAACCTGACCCGTTTTCCCAATTTTCAAGGTCTGCAAAAAGCCACGAATCTGATCCGTACCAAATTGGCTGGTTAAGATGCCCGCAGGTTGCCCGTTGCGATCGTAAATGGGCAAGCTGGCATTAATCTGCAACAGGGGATTGCCAAAGTTGAGATAAATTTTGCTCCAGGTGGGTTTTCCGGCCTTGAAAGCCACTTCGTAAAAGGGCCGTTTGCGCACATCATAGTTAGGCACGCTTTTGGCTAACTTGGCCCGTTGCCCTTTTTCGTCAATTTCGTAATAGTTTAAGTTGCCGCCACCGGGAATGAGCTGTTCGGCAATTTGGGGCGTTTCGGTTGTGGAAAGGCGATTGATCCAACCCACCCGCAAATATTGTCCCTGTTGATTGGCAAACCCCACATAGCCAATGTTTTTGTAGGTGATCGTTTGTCGCCAAAAATAGGTGCGAGCTTCGGCAATTTTTTGTAAATCAATAATTCCCAGCTCGATCGCGTCGCGATTCACCTGATTCACCAACTGGGGAGTTTCCACATACGATCGCACCCGATCGCTCACCCTGGCTGTCACCTCATTGCGCAATTGGTTGGCCAAATCTCGCACCGCTTCCTGGCCGCTCTGAAACGACAGCCAACCCACCAACCCCACGGCGGTTACTAACTCGACTAAAAAGGGCAAAACCAGGGTGGTACGGAGACGAAACTTGCGGCGCACGGGTACAGGTAGGGACTGAGATGAAACTTGTGTCAGTGGAATTTCTGAGCTGACCATAGGAACTGATTCGCGATCGCCAGGATGGCTCGGGTGTTCAAAGCTCAAGGGTGAGGGATTCGGATCTGTGGCCCAGGACGGGAACGAAACTGCCACAGGAAAGATTGCATCTTCGCTTTACGGTAATCCAAGTTCCTGGAAATGGCGAAAGATTCCGTCTATCAAGGGGGGCGTGCTGAAGGAATCAATCCAGCGAATTCCTGTGGCCATCAGTTCAATTCGATTGTGTCAAGAAATATTAATACTAGGTACGTTTTGATACCCGAAAAAATTCTTGATTACTGAATTGCCAACCCATGATTGTAACCAACAAACCATCATTGAGTCATGATCGGTTAATTCATTAGGTTATTTTTTATCTAATTGGTAACTTAATTTAGTAAAATAAATCGACAAAAGCTAAAGAAAAAATTAATCATTGAATTAATAATTTAATCAATCAAACAAGGTACTAAACAAGAACAATTCAGCAAACATTTCTTGAGTTTTTAAAGATAGAATTCTATTGATCATGAACCGACAAGTGAATTAGATCGTTTCACGAGAGACCGGCGCTGCTGATACACTAAAGCCTGGATTTTGCACAAAAATGTGAGGCGATCGGGAATCGATGTTAGCCCGAGTATGGAGTGCGGCCTTGGTGGGCATCGACCCGGTGAAGGTGGGGGTGGAGGTGGATGTCTCCAATGGGATGCCGGGAATTGCGATCGTGGGGCTACCGGATACGGCGGTGCAAGAATCTCGCGAACGGGTGAAAGCGGCCCTGAAAAATGCCGGATTTGCTTATCCCATGCGCAAAATCGTTGTGAATTTGGCTCCGGCCGATTTGCGGAAAGAGGGGCCGAGTTTTGACCTGGCGATCGGGGTGGGAATTTTGGCCGCCTCTGGACAAGTGAGCGCGGCCCTGTTGGGGGATCACTTGTTTGTGGGAGAAGTGGCGCTGGATGGAGCCTTGCGGCCGGTGACGGGTGTGTTGGCGATCGCGGCGGCGGCGGCTCAGTTGGGCATTGTGGGCTTGGTGTTGCCGGCGGCCAATGCGGACGAAGCGGCGATCGTGCGGGAGCTAAAGGTTTATGGGTTTGAGCATTTGTCGGAGGTGGCGCGGTTTTTGAACCAACCGCAAACGATCGCGCCGCATCAACCGCCCCCAGAAGGGCGATTGCCCGATCCCTTGGCGTTGCTGGACTTGGCTGATGTGAAGGGCCAAACCCAGGCCCGGCGGGCGTTGGAAATTGCCGCCGCTGGTGGCCATAACTTGATTTTTGTGGGGCCGCCGGGAAGTGGCAAAACCATGCTGGCTCAGCGGTTGCCGGGTATTTTGCCCCGGTTGACCTTTGCGGAGGCCCTGGAGGTGACGCGAATTCATTCGGTGGCTGGCTTGCTGAAGGAGCGGGGAACCTTGGTGCGCGATCGCCCCTTTCGCAGTCCGCACCATTCCGCCTCTGGCCCCTCGCTGGTGGGTGGTGGCAGCTTTCCGCGGCCGGGAGAAATTTCCCTGTCCCATCGAGGAGTGTTGTTTTTGGATGAGCTAACGGAATTTAAGCGGGACGTGCTGGAGTTTTTGCGCCAACCCCTCGAAGAAGGTTGCGTGACCATTTCCCGGGCCCGGCAAACGGTGCGATTTCCGGCGCGGTTTACCCTGGTGGCCAGCACCAACCCTTGTCCCTGTGGCTATTACGGCGATTCGGTGCAGGCCTGTACCTGCTCGCCCATGCAGCGCCAACGCTATTGGGCCAAGCTGTCGGGGCCGCTGATGGATCGGATTGATTTGCAGGTGGTGGTGAATCGGCTGCAACCGGAAGAGGTGACCCGATCGAGCGGTGGAGAACCCTCGGCGGCCGTGCGCGATCGGGTGTTGGCGGCGCGGCAGGTGGCCCAGTCTCGCTTTGCCCAAGAGGAATCGCAATCGCCCGTGCAGTGCAATGCGGAAATGCAAAGTCGCCAGATTCGCCGCTGGTGTGCCCTGACGGATCAAACTCGATCGCTATTGGAAAACGCAATTCGACGGTTAGGATTATCGGCAAGGGCGACCGATCGGATCCTGAAAGTGGCCCGAACGATCGCGGATTTAGAACAAAGCGAGACGATTGAACCGGGCCACGTGGCTGAAGCGGTGCAATATCGCATTGTCGATCGAATGCAATAGATAGGTCTCACAGGTCTAACAATGAAGCTTTTGGTTTTGGCTTCCCATCCGGTGCAATATCACGCTCCGGTATTTCGGTGCATGGCCCAAGAATTGGCCGCCAGAGGTGATGAATTGTTGGTGGTTTATCTCTCGGATTTTTCAATTCAGGGCTATCGCGATCGGGAGTTTGGCCAAAGTATTGCTTGGGATGAACCCCTACTCAATGGCTATCGATCGGTCGTTTTGAATCCCAATCAAACAAAGCAACCCAAAGGCTTTTGGAGTTTGCGAGCCACCGGTTTTCCGGCCCTCTTGCGCCAAGAAAAACCCGATCGCCTGCTGATTCACAGCTTGATTTATAAGGGAGCTGTTACCGCTGCCATTTCCGCTAAATTTCGGAAAATTCCTTGCAGCTTGCGGGTGGAAACCAATGATCAGGCAGTGCCGCGCCAGGGTTGGAAAAGCCTAGTGCGATCGCTGGTTTATCGATTGCTATATGGGTTGTTTGATTCGGCCGTGGCGATCGGCTCCCTAAATCGCGAGCACCTGATTCGTCACGGCATCCCCGCCCGCCGAATTGCCATGGCTTACTACTGTGTGCCCGATCGGTTCGCAGATTTATCTCCTGAAAAAAAACAAACGATTCGGGCCAAAACCCGTGCCGCCCTTTGGCTCAATCCAGAGCGAACCGTTTTGCTCTTTAGCGGTAAATTAATTCCCAAAAAAAATCCCGGTTTAATTCTCCAGGCGATCGCCCAGTTACCCCCGGCATTGCAAGCCCAATTAGCGGTTCTGTATCTGGGCGCTGGGGAATTGCAACCACAACTGGAAGCCCAGGCGGAAACTATGCCAGATTTGGCAGTCAAGTTTTTAGGTTTTCGGAATCAGCAGGAGTTACCTCCCTTTTACCTAGCAGCGGATGTGCTGATTTTGCCCTCTAATCGGGCAGGAGAAACCTGGGGATTGGTGATTAATGAAGGTCTGCAAGCGGGCTTACCCTTCATTGCCACTGAAGCGGTGGGATCCACGGTGGATTTTGGTGAATTACCCGCAGTTCAAACAATCCCGATCGGGGACGCGACGGCCCTGGCAACCGCGATTCAACAGGTGATGGGCATCGATCGACAGTTCGATCGATACGCCACCACCATGGAGCACTTTTCGACGGAAACCGTTGCTCGGGTCATTGTGGAATCTTTGGCAAATTTTCAGGTCAATTCCTGATCAAAGGCCAATGAATTCCCAATGAATTCCCCATTAAATTCCAATCAGTTCACCTGCTTTACCGACCGTCGTGAGTTGGTGGTGCTTTTGTTGCATAAACTGAATCATTTTTTGATCTTCGCCCTTGATGTGGTGGCGCAACCAATCGGCTAGGAAATTCATCAGATTCTGAATAGCGCTGGTTTCACCCGTTTGAAACTGTTGAATCAGTTTGGTCACTTTCTGAATTAGGCGATCGTGGCAATGTTTGTGGCGATCGAGTCCCGGGTAAGCATGATCCTGCATGAGTGATTCCTCATGCTGAAAATGGGCGATCGTGTGTTCAGCTAGTTTTTCCAACATCATCGCTAGCTGGTCCATCGATTCCTGACGATCGATAGCACTCTGCAACTCATTCACTAATTCAAAAATGTCTTGGTGCTCCTGATCCACTCGATCGTCACCAATACAGAAATGATCGCTCCACTCGACTTTGGCCATCGTAGTAATTATTCCAGGCAGCAAAACAGCAAAAATCACCCTTGCCCAACACAGACAGCCGCTATATCTCACAACAATTCAAAAATTGATCGAGAATCAATCATCAGCCCATGTCCATCAATCATCGCAATGGGTACGCGAGTTTTCAGTTTTTCCAGTTCACAGCAGCCCAAGCGAGCCGGAAGTTAATTGCACCTCTGGCTCCCTCGAAAACTGGCTAGAGACTTTGCCCAGAAAAACAGAATAATTGGCGATCGGGTTCACAAACTTTGGTCAATGACCCTCAGCTCATGAACAAGCATGGACGAATTGAATGAATTCATTCAACTGAATCCAAGGAATCTTAGATGAATTGTTGAGTCAGGTTAGATATTTAGGGGCACTGCGCAGGACTAATGAAGCCTGACTAGAATCTCTCAAGGTTTTCCATCATCCAATGATTCAATCATTCACTGTTGAAATATTGGGCAATTGAAGCCTTAAGAGATTGAAGGATTCATTAGTGTTCGGGCATCTAGAAATGGTCGGTTTGAGTTTCGACCATCGGGCGATCGGGCCAGGGATGGGGTACGCGATGACCATGCAGAACAAAATCTTGGGCCAAGGCTCCCCGGGCGATCGGGAGTTGGCAGCAACCCAATCTTTTGAGTTCCCCCGCGAGTTCGATGAACCCAGCCGGTTTCGTCAACTTTGATGGGTGTCACTGCCCACGACAGTCACTAGTTTTAGCGGAATGCTGGCCCGATCGCAATCATTTTTGACTTTGATGTTGTTTTAAAACATTCCTTGAAAAAAAGGTGTTTAAAGCATTTGAAATCACCGGATGATTCATCCTGAATCAGTGCTCATTGAACCCATGATTCATGGGTCAGTAATTGGTCAGTTGATTGACAGGTTCCCTAGCCGCAGTTTTCGGGGTTAATCAGCCATTGGCGCGAGGGGCAGCCCATTCCTGATTGAAATTCCTGACTGAAATTTGTTTTTGGGCGATCGCCTCACTAGGATCTGGTGCAGGTGGTCGCATCGGCTGCTGGATCCAAGCCTGACCTCCCCGGCTGACCTCACCCACTGGTATCTGGCATGACAACATCTGGCATGAAAACTCGTCCCGTTTCCCCGGCTCCGGCGCGTACCGGTGCGAAGTCGATCGCAGAAATTGCCCCGGCTATTTTGCAGCAACTGAACCACGGCACGCTGGAGGCGGTGACCCTCACGGAAGTGCTGGCGATCGACCATGGGCAACTGCTCCGGGCGATCGCCCCCGACGTGGGAGCGCCGATTTTGGAACAGGTGACCGCCCATGACCACTTGAAAATCAAGGCTCGGATGCAAATTGTCGGGCAACTGCTGCTCGATCGGTATGGTTTGGCCGGCTCGGAGCGATTTGCCACCCACCGCAGTGACACGGCCCGCAGTTGGGCTGCAATGATGGTGGGCTTGGCTCCGGGGCTGTCGTTGCCCGATCGCCTGGCCCAAATCGCCAACTTAGCGGATGATCCTAACGCCAATGTGCGGGAGTGGGCTTGGATGGCGTTGCGGCCCCATGCGGCCCATCAATTGGAACTGGCGATCGCCCAGTTAATTCCCTGGACGCTTCACCCATCCGCCAATCTGCGTCGGTTCGCCACGGAGTTAACCCGGCCGCGGGGCGTGTGGTGTGCGCACATCCAAGCCCTGAAGCGCGAGCCATCCTTAGGGTTGCCGCTGCTGGAACCCCTGCGGGCGGATCCTGCGCGGTATGTGCAAAACAGCGTCGCCAATTGGCTCAATGACGCGGCTAAATCGCAGCCGCAGTTTGTTTGGGACTGTTGCCAGCGTTGGCAGCGGGAGTCTGCCACCCGAGCCACGGCTTATATTTGTCGGCGGGCCCTGCGTGGTTTGCTCGATCGCGGTTGGCAGGATGATCGAACGTTTGCCGATCGCGCCAGTTAGCCATCCGGTGGACGAGCGGTGACGGACAGGATCGACAGTCAAAATCCAGCGCTACGATACAAGGCAGATCCACTCGCAAACTTCCCGATCGCACCCATGCACCTCACTTGGTTTGATAGCAATAGCTGGTTAATTGAACTGGCGGGCAAGCGCATTTTGCTCGATCCCTGGTTTGTGGGGCCGCTGATGTTTGGGAATGCCGCTTGGTTTTTTAAGGCCACCCATCTCAACCCCCGTCCAATTCCCGCCAATTTGGACTTGGTTTTGCTGTCCCAAGGGCTGGAGGATCACGCCCATCGCCCCACCTTGGAACAGATCGATCGCACCGTGCCGGTGTTGGGATCGCCCAGCGCGGCCAAGGTCGCCGAACAGTTGGGGTTCCAAACGACGATCGCCCTTGATCACGGTCAAACTTGGACGCTGGATCAACAGGTGGCCATCCGCGCCACCACCGGCTCCCCCACGGGGCCCAAAACCCTAGAAAATGGCTACATTCTGCGGGCGATCGCGGGGCCTGAAACCGGCGAAAGTCTTTACTATGAACCCCACGGCTATCACCCGGCGGAGTTGAGCGAGTTGGGGCCGGTGGATGTGACCCTTTGCCCGCTGATGGATCTGTCGATCGGGGGATTCCTGCCGATTATTCAGGGAACAAACAGCGCCTTGAAGCTGGCAACCATGCTGCGGCCCCAAGTGATGTTACCGACGGCGGCGGCGGGTGATGTGCAATACGAAGGATTGCTGGTGTCCCTGTTGCGGGCGAAGGGCAATGCCGCAGAACTTCAGACCCAATTGCAGGGAGCAGGGTTGGCAGCCCAAATCCTGGAACCCAAACCGGGCGATCGCCTAGCCATGCCCCTCAAGAAGACCTCAGCAATCGCCTAGGGAGTCGCTGCACCAGGCCAAGCCATCGGGAGAACTGGGAACGGCCCTTTCTCCCGGGGACTGGCAACAACACCAAGCCCATGGCCACCATGGGCGACACCACCGGTAACCACCAAGCCGCCCAAAAAAAACTGACCATCCCGATCGCCCCCACCGCCAGCGAGCCGATCGCCCCGATCCAAAGTCGATCACACCAACGAGGCTGCGGGTTCCTTGCCTGCCCAACCGCCAACAGCCCTGCCCCAAGACCCGCCCAAAGCAAAATCCACCCCAACTTGTGCGGCCAAGCGATCGCCTGGAGCAAGGGGCGATTGTCCAGCACCGCGCTTATCAGTTGGCTGATGCCGTGAGCCTGAATCTCCAAGCCCGGAATCTCCTGCCCACCCGGTAGTTTCCATCGATCCTCGGAACTGGCTTGGATATTGCCAATTAATACGATCGGGTTGGGTTGACCAGTCCAAGGAATTCGATCGGTACTTTGCAACACCTCTCGCAGGGGCAAACGCACCCAATCCGCCCGCCGAGGAGCCAACAGCAGTTGATTGCCTTGGTCATCAAACCACCCATACCCCCCCGCTCCGGCGGTAATTTGGGGAATCGTAACGGAACCATACCGCCATCGATCGCCCACGGCCTGAAATGCCACCCTCTGTTGCTTCAGGTAATCATCCACCAACAGAGCACTCAGCCCATAGGTGGCGTGACAAGCTTGGCTAGACTGGGGAGCCGCCATGGCCAAGAGTTGCCGTCGCACCACCCTTTTTGAATCACTGGCTTGGTCAGAAAAAGCCACCCGATCGCGCGTCAAGCCCACTGGGGCCGGAATTTCCGAAGTATCTTCCGTTGGGTCAGCTAATTTGCACAGACCCACCACCCGAGAATTCGACCAGAGGCGCTTTTGCCAAGCGGAGGTCAGCGGCCAGGGGTAATAAATATCCACTCCAATGACGCTGGGTTTCAGGGTGGCCAGTCGCTCCTGAAGCTTGGCCAAGGCCTCCGGAGCCAAGGAATTTAACCCGCCATCTGCCGTTGGAATCCGTCGCCAACCTTGACGATCTTGATAAGCCACGTCATTTTCATCAATCGTGACTAGCAAAATACGTTGATCTTGTAATTCCAACGGCCACTGCTGCAACATTGCGTCATAAACCCAAAATTCCGGGGTCTGGATGATGCCGCCTAGGCCAATGGTGATCCCCGTGGCTAAAAGGGACTGCCCGACTAGTTGCCACGGTTTCGGACTAATTTTGGGGCTAACTTTCGGGCTAATTTGCGGATTGTTTTCTGGACGCTGATTGTTTTCTGGACTCAGTGCCTGATTTAGTTTTTGATTTAATTTCTGATTTGACTCCTGACTAGATTCCTGACTAGATTTCTGACTGATTTCCTGATCTAATTTCTGGCTTGATTTCTGATTGATTTCCTGACTGATTTCTTGACCGGGTTCCTGGCTGAATTTCTGGATTGGATCCTGCCTCAGTGGCCGATCGCTGCTGGGCCGAGCTGCACTGGGGCCAACGGGTTCAATCCAGCTTTGGAAATCAGCTTCCGAGTGGGAGCGATCGGGCCAAGTGGGCAAATCTAACAGGGGATGGTGAAAGACCAGCGGCAACCAATCGGCCCTTGGATATTGGGCGCTGGAGCGTTGGAGCGATCGACGGGCTTCGTACAGAGATAGGGGCAGCGATCGCGATTGGGCGTAGTGAGTCAGAAAGTCCTTAAGGAAATGTTGAGCGACTAGATCGGGAACCGAAGCCCGCATCACAATGGCGGCCGGTAGGTGCGATCGATGCAGTGCTTCCGCCAAGTCCACGCTGTGGCAACAGTTAAAAATCGCCAGTTGCAAACCCTGCTGAACTGCGCCTTCCAGGGCATGGCTGAAGTTTTCTACGGAAATGTTGTTCCGAAGGTTAAGGCCAATCTGACCCGATCGGCTGCTAGTTCCGGGATAGCCGTGGCCCGCAAAGACCAGCACTTGCGGTTGGTTATCGCGCAGGGCATCAAAAAACTGCTCAGGAGTCGGAGCATCCAGCAACTGCACATTCGCCAGCCCCGCTTGGCTCAGTTGTTGAAGGGCCTGATGATCGGGATCCAGGTCTAAATCCTCCCGATCGCCCAAAACCGCCAAAATCCGAACCAAGCCCCTAGGGGCCGATCGCGCCTGAATGGGTGGTGTTTTGCCACTGGTTGGACAACAGCCCCAGGCAAGCCGGTGACTTTTCAGGGGTTTCCATTCGTCCCAAGGCAGCCTTGGCACATGGCGATCGTCCGTGGCGATCGACAGCCACAGATCATCATCGGGATTGCTAAATCGCAGAATTTCATGGGTAATTTCCCGAAAGCTTTCCCCCTCCAACCAGTTGTTAAACAGAGTTTGCAGGCGATCGGCCGCGAGTTGGCACTGTTGACGATGCAAAGAAAGGGGCAACTGTCGCTGAACGCTCTTCACCTTAATTCGCAGGTTGGGATAACTCGCCCACAAGTCCCAAAATTCCGTGGCCACTTGGACCAATTCCGGTGCGGGCGGCAGGCGAGTATCGCAAGTTTGTTGGTGATGGGGGCTGCGCCACAAGTCCAAGCGGGCCAACAGTCCCTCCGTTGCCAGGCGACCATGAAGCGAGAGTTTTACCCGAAAGGTCATTGGGCGGGATAGGGCGCAAGGTTAAGCAGGATTTCTTTAGTATCTGCGAAAGCTTCTCCAAAATCCCGCAATTGCCGCCCCCAGCTCATTTCAGCTCCCTATTAATCTTTCAACCTCCTATTAATCATTAACCGTAATCCTGGGTAGGCGATGCTTAAAGCCGCAAAGGATTTCCCAAGAGATGGTTCCCAGGCGATCGGCCCAATCTTCTGCCCGAATTTGCTGGCCGGCATCCTCTCCCAACAGGGTGACCACTTCACCCGGCATCAGATCGCCGGGAAAATCCGTCACATCCAACATCAACTGATCCATGGTGATTGACCCAATCTGCGGAACCGATCGCCCGCGAATCAAAACCTGCATTTGGTTAGACAAGTTGCGCGGCACTCCATCGGCATAACCAATTCCGACCACGGCCACCCGGGTGGGCCGCTGGGCCACGTAACGATGGCCATAGCTCACCCCCTCGCCGGGTTCGATCGTCTTCAGTTGGGTGATGCGGGCCCGGATGCTCATCACCGGCCGCAGGGGCAAAATACCGGCCAGGTGTGGTGCGGGGGCCAAGCCATAAAGCGCCAGGCCAGCCCGCACCCGATCGAAGTGGTAAGCCTGATCGGCCAGTAGGGCGGCGGAATTGGCCATGTGAATTTTGGGCAGGGTCAGGCCGCTCGATCGGGCCCGTTCGGAAAAATCCTGCAAAAATCCCTGAAATCGCTGATATTGCAGCCGCATCACCGTGGGATCCGGTTCATCGGCCGTGGCGAAGTGGGAGTACAAACTGGCCAGGCGCAGGGGCGGCGCTTGGGCAACCCATTGGGCCCAATCAGCGGCTTCCGTCCAGCGGGTTCCCAGCCGGGCCATGCCTGTGTCGATGTTGAGGTGTACCGGCAGCGATCGCCCTAAGGATTTCAGCACCTCCGCAAAGGTGAAACTCTGTTGCAAGGTGCAGAGGGTGGGTTGCAGTTTCCAATGCAGCAGCGCCTTGATCTGATCGGCGGTGTGAGCTGCGCCTAACACCAAAATGGGTGCATCAATGTTGGCTTCTCGGAGTTGGCCGCCTTCCTCGATCGTGGCCACGGCCAGCCATTGGGCCCCCGCCGCCAGGGCCGATCGGGCAATGGTCGCCGCCCCGTGGCCATAGGCATCGGCCTTGACCACCGCCAACAATTCCACCCGATCGCCCACCCAGGTTTTCAGGTGGCGCACATTGTGGCGCAGGGCCGCCAGGTCAATTTCCACCCAGGCCCGCTCGCGCTGCAACCAAGTCAGGGACGGCTGTTGCTGCACTAACATGTTCGATTGTCTCCTTCACACCACGGTTGGGCCGTTGGCCCGTTGGATCGATCGCCGCTGTCCGGTTTCGGCAATTCCGGCAACGCTCGATCGCCCCAACCATAGCGCACCCATTCCATAAACTCACCAAACTCACCGCTGTGGCGGAACTGGTCAAATCAATTGCCTCTGAAGGGCCGGTTGGCCATGGCCCGGCTGCCATTGATCCAGTTCTCAGCCCGCTGGAATTCCTGAACCGCAATTCCCCAAACCATCTGCTACATCAGCGATAGAATAGGGTCATCAAAAATGAAAGCACTGTGAAAATTAGCGTTAATTCTTGCTGATTTCTGCTGATCTCATTTGTTTTCGCCTTGTTTTCGCCGTTTCCCGCCGCCGTTACGAGATCCCGTGAACTTGTCTGATCCTTCTGCCCTCACCCCGGCCCAGTCCGAGGCACAACCCGATCGCCCATCAGCGGCCCAATCGCCCGCCACCAGCGCCCGCAGCAATTTCCTCAGCGCCTTTGCCTCCACCTTCATCGCCATCTTTTTGGCGGAATTTGGGGACAAAACGCAAGTGGCTGTTCTGCTGATGGCTGCTGAGTCCCATCAACCTTGGGTGGTGTTTTTGGGGGCCACGATCGCCCTCATTTCCACCAGTTTGGTTGGTGTGCTGTTGGGTCAGCTCCTGGCGCGTTGGGTGTCGATCAAAACCTTGGAAACCATCGTGGGCGCAATTCTGTTGATGGTATCCGTCTCCCTGTTGTGGGAAGCCATGGTTGGAGGGTAGGGAAATGAACTGGCAATTACTGGGACTGAGTTTTATCACCGTGTTTTTGGCGGAATTGGGCGACAAGAGCCAACTGGCCGCGATCGCCCTCAGTGGCGGTTCCCGATCGCCCCGAGCCGTGTTTGCGGGCACGGCGGCCGCCCTGGTGTTCGCCAGCCTGATTGGGGTTGTGATTGGCGAGGGCACGGCCCAACTTTTGCCCACCCGCTTGGTGAAGGCCGCCGCCGCGATCGGGTTTGCGATTATGGGTCTGCGATTGTTGTGGCCCGCAGCGGATTTTCCCCCGGACTACGAGGCTCCCGAAGCAGATTAAGTGGCCGATCGGCTTTCTTCACGAATACTCGCCCAAATCCCTAACACTCAAGCCACGAACACTCGCCCAAATCCCTAACGCTCAAGCCACTAACGCTCAAACCGCACATCCGCATCCGGTTCACTCTCGGATCGGTTAGCGGGCCGGTTGGTGGATCGATTGGCGGGCGGGGTTGCCCGTTCCGGCCCCGGGCCCGGAGCTTGCACCTGTTCCTCAAGCTGTTGCGTAGTGGCCAGAAATTGCCCCAGCGCCGTAATAATCACCCGCAAGCTGCTGCGAAATTGTGGATCGCCCGTCAGCTCATCCAAATCACTGGTGATTTTTTCAAGATTTTGGAGGGTCGATCGCGCGGAATTCACCGTTTGTTGCAACATGAACAGACTCTGGGGACTCTTAATCGCCCCCGTGATGTCCCGCAAATTGGCCGCCGTTTGGGCCGCATTTTCCGTCAGCGCATCCAGATTTTGCAGCAGGTTGCTACCGCGTAACTGACGCATGGCGGGCGCAACCTCTCCCAACGCATTGCGCAGGCTCGCACTGGTTTCCGCCAAGCTGGTCAGCGTTCGGCTCAAATTTCCTCGATTACTGACAATCAGCCCATTAACGCTCGTACTGGTCTGCTCCAGGGAATTGGCGGTGCGGACAATGGCCGTGGTGGTGCTGCCCGTGGCGCGGTTAATGGTGTCTGAGGTGCGGGCGATCGAACGGGCGGTGTTGCCAAAGGTGCGCACCTCCTGCTGCAAAGACCGCGCCAAACTGGCCGCATCTCGACTGAGCTGGCGAATTTCGGCCGTGGTGGCGTTGAGGTTGCCCATGGCTCGATCGACCTTGCCTTGAAACGTCGGATCCGTAATCAAATCCGCAATTTTGACGATCGCCCGAATCAGCGATCCATAGTTAATGGGCGGGCTGCCCACCAGGCGATCGCCCCCACAAAGCAGCAACTGGGAATCACAATCCCCTTGGGCTGGCCCCGGCCCCACCGTGGGCACTGGCCGACTGTCGTTGAGGGGGCGAATGGCCAACGATGCTTCGCCAATCAACCCGGTGCGATCGACTTCCGCCGAGGATTGGCGAGGCATCCGTAACTCCGGATTTTCAACCTCAATCACCACATCAACCGAATTGGAAGCCGCCCGAATGTCCGTCACCTTGCCAACCGGTACGCCACGGAACAAAACCGGCGAGCCAACCTTCAGCCCATCGGCATTGGCAAACTCAACAATTAAACGATAGGGACGACGACCCAAATAGGTTTCACTGAGCCACAAACTCAGCACCGCAACCAGCCCCAGTCCCAATAGCACCAGCAGACCAACGGCCCCCTCTCGGACAGTGCGCGATCGCATGGTAAATGGTCTCCTAATGGCACTGGTTAGAGCAATTCAATAGACTAAGTAGCAGTTGGATCACGATCAGCCACACCCGCAGTCAACAGCGCAGGGATCAAAAATGGAGATCTCCAGGAAAGCTTAAACAGAGGCACAGCCCAGGCAGACTCACACCCCAGCAGTTCTCCCCAAGTTCATCGCTCCCCAGTCATCGCTCTCAGGCAATGACTCCAGGATGACCCCCGATCGGTGAACTCAGCCCAAGCCAATGGTAGGGGTTAGCCTCCGCTTGTCCTCAAATCCAATCAAGCCCGGTCAGATCAGACCCAGAATGAACCAAAGACGGCTCCGATGTCTAGCGGCAGATCTTGACCACAGGGATCCTAGCCAAGTCTGGGCCATGAGGTTTGGCGATGGCGCTTGGCCCGAATCATCTGGGTCGGAATTGCGCTGGAAGCCTTAAGGATTCCGGACGCTGTTCCCCAATCTGCGAAACGAGGGATAACCTACCCTAAATCCTTGCGGAAATTGCCCCGATCGCCTGTGTTCTCCCTCACAGGCCGGCGGAGAATGTCAGCTAAGATGCTGGGAGGTTCAACAGGTTCAGGTTCGATCGCTTCCTTGGGCCACCCCCACCCGCCATCGGTTCCGATTCGTCAAAACGGTTAGTGCCCAATTGAGTCAGATTAGGTCAATATAGTTGTCGGGTCATAACCTGGCACGATCGGGGCCCAACGGGTCAAAATCGAAGTCACCCAGCGCTGCTGGAATTTCACGCTTGCTAGTCGATCTGTCTGATCAATCCGTCATCCGGATTCAGGATCTGGATCCAGAGGTTGCGGAGCCGCTCAGGGCCCAACATAGCTTTGGCATCTGAGGCGAGGATCTGGGTCGAGGATCTGGGTCAAAGCTCTAGGTCGATGAAAATTTTAGAATTGCCCAAATGCTATCCCAGACTACAAATCTGACGGCAATCGGGACAAGCTTTGATTTAAATCACCTCGCCTGTGCGAATGCGGCTTTACTCTAGTTTTGGTTTCACCAGACTCTACCTGGGTGACAGTCCAACCACCTTGCATCTTGCGAATCCCTGTGCATCAATTGGCCTAATGCAAAGTCAATCTAGAGCTTCAAGCCGAGATTCCTCACTGGGAATTCTTGCTGAAAATTCTAGAGATGCATTCCTCAGCAATGCAATCTATGCCTAGGGCCGGGCTGCGACCGTCGGTTGTTTTCGGCAATGCTTTCGGCAAACATCGTTGGTCATGCTCCGTATGAATTCCGCCTGAATCTCCATCTGCTGACCCACCGCAATGTTTTCCCCAGTCATGCGACCGATCGCGCTAGGCTGTATGGCATCGGGGAGCGTCACTCTGCACTGAAATTTGGCTTATCCGCTTACCCATGTCCAGTCCGAACAGCCAGTTCCAGATCCGCTTTTGGGGTGTTCGTGGCAGTATTCCCTGCCCCGGCCCTGAGACGGTTAAATACGGCGGTAACACCCCCTGTGTCGAAATGCGCGTGGGCGATCGTCGGTTGATTTTTGATGGTGGTACGGGGTTAAGGGTCTTGGGGCAGTCCATGCTAGCCGAGATGCCCGTTGAAGCCCACATGTTCTTCACCCACAGTCATTGGGACCACATTCAAGGCTTCCCGTTCTTTGTGCCTGCTTTTATCAAGGGCAATCGCTTCCACATCTATGGAGCGCCCGCGCCCAATGGGGCGACGATTAAGCAGCGCATGAATGACCAAATGTTGCATCCCAACTTCCCGGTTCCCCTGCAAGTGATGGGGGCGGATTTGGCCTTTTATGACATGCAGGTGGGAGACACGATCGCGATCGATGATCTGCATGTGGAAAATGCGTCTCTCAATCACCCTGGCGAAGCGGTGGGCTATCGCATCACCTGGCAAGGGCGAGTTGTGGCTTACGTCACCGATACAGAACATTTTTCCGATCGCCTGGATGAGAACGTGCTGCACCTGGCCAAGGATGCGGATGTGCTGATTTACGATGCCACCTACACCGATGATGAATACAATTCGCCTAAGACCAGCAAGGTGGGCTGGGGCCATTCCACCTGGCAAGAGGCGGTGAAGGTGGCGCAGGCGGCCAATGTTGACCAGTTGGTCATTTTCCATCATGATCCTCTGCACACGGATGCCTTCTTGGATGAAATGGGTCGGCAGGCGGCAGCGGCTTTCCCCCATGCGTTGATTGCAATGGAGGGGATGACGATTCAACTGACCCCCCGACGACCGGAACAACCGACCATTCGCCCAGAGGTGACGGTGCTCGCCTAGATGACTGACAGCCATCCCTAGATTGCACACCTGGACTAAGCTGAGATTGCCGCGATCGGGTCTTGAGCTAGCCAGTCTTGAGCTAGGTAATGCATCGGAGTCATGAACCTGGATCTCGGTCTAGGTCATCACTCTAGGTTGTTGATCGATCTAGAGGGCGCAGCTCGCAGGAGTTTGTTGTTCGGGGAGCTTAGAGAGTCCTATTGGTTTGGATCACGTCTGCACTGGATTCGGTACTGTCGCCGACCACGATCGCACTCGGTAATTTTGATGGTGTGCATCGGGGTCACCAACGGGTAATTGCGCCCATTTTGAATGGCCCGGCGATCGACCCAAGTGATTCTGCCGCTGAGCCAGGTTCGATGCCGGTGAGCACGGTGGTTTCCTTTTCGCCCCACCCCAAGGCGTTTTTCAGTGGGCGATCGCACCCTTTGCTCACGCCGATGGATGAGAAGGCGCAGGTGCTCGATCGCCTGGGCATTGAGCAATTTGTGATTTTGCCCTTTGGTCGATCGCTGGCGGATTTGACCCCCGAAGATTTTACGGTGGAGATCCTGATTCGGGGCTTGCAGGCCCGGGCGATCGCCGTGGGGGCCGACTTTCATTTTGGCCGAGGTCGATCGGGAACAGCCGATCGCCTGCGAGAAATTGCCGCCGAATTTGGCGTGCCGGTCAAAATTGTGTCGCTGATGTCTGACCAAGAAGGGCGCATCAGCAGTTCCCGAATTCGGGCCGCCCTTGGGGATGGGGATGTGCATAAGACCCAAGCGCTCCTGGGCCGGCCCTACGCGATCGCCGGACGGGTGGAAGCGGGTCAACAACTGGGGCGGCAATTGGGCTTCCCGACAGCCAACTTAACCATTCCCCCGGAAAAACTACTGCCCCGATTGGGGGTCTATGCGGTGCGGGTCACCTTGGCCGATGGTTCCCTGCGGCCGGGAGTCACGAATATTGGTCGGCGGCCCACGGTCGGTGAACAGGCGGCGGTGACCGTGGAAGTGCATCTGCTGGATTGGTCAGGAGACTTGTATGGACAATGGGTGACGATCGAGTTAGTTGATTTTCTGCGCCCGGAGCAGCGGTTTGTATCTTTGGCAGACCTGAAAACTCAAATTGAGCAGGATCGTCAACAGGCCCGCGATCGCCTCACTGCCGTTCCCTTAAGTTAAGCTGACGGAAGGCTTGGTTTCCCAGCCCCTCCGCCGCCTTCAGACCGACAGTTTCATGGCTTGCCGATGGCTTGGGGCCATGTCCTTGGGGTTGCACCCTCAGGGCGGAAGCTCTGGAGCTGGCGTTGCCAAGTTCGGCCCAATTCGGCCAAATTTTAGGATTGAATTATGGGTGAAAGTTCGCCGACGATCGAGTCGCACAAACAGGCACTGCAAGCACTTCAGAACAATCTCCAACGGGCGATCGTTGGCAAAGATGGGGCAATCCAGCTTGTGTTGGTGGCGCTGCTGGGGGGTGGCCATGCGCTGCTGGAGGATGTGCCCGGGGTGGGCAAAACGCTGTTGGCCAAGTCCCTAGCGCGATCGATTGATGGTAAGTTCCAGCGCTTGCAATGCACCCCCGACCTGTTGCCCGCCGACGTGACCGGTACCAATATTTGGAATCCCCAAAAGGGGCAATTCGAGTTTGTGGCGGGGCCCGCTTTCAGCAATGTGCTGTTGGCCGATGAAATTAACCGAGCCACACCGCGCACCCAAGCGGCGTTGTTGGAAGTGATGGAAGAGCGGCAGGTGACCTTGGATGGGTTGTCGCGGCCCGTGCCGGAGCCGTTTTTTGTGATTGCGACCCAAAACCCGATCGAGTATCAAGGGACGTTTCCGCTGCCGGAAGCCCAAATGGATCGCTTTGCCCTGTCCTTTTCCCTAGGCTATCCGTCGGCGGAAGATGAACTGCGGATGTTGCAGCGACACCAGATGGGGGCGATCGACCAAGATTTGCAACCCTGCATTACGCTGGAGTCGGTGCGGGAACTGCAAAAAGCCTGTCGCCAAGTGCAGGTTTCCGCCGCAGTCCAGGACTATATCTTGCGCCTGGTGCGATCGACCCGCCAAGATGACGAAATCACCCTTGGAGTCAGTCCCCGGGGCGCGGTTGCCATGCAACGTTCCGCCCAAGCCCTCGCCTTCTTGCAAAATCGGGATTATATTTTGCCCGATGACGTGAAACAATTGGCGCTCTCGGTTTTGGCGCACCGTCTGATTCCCGCTGGGGGCAAAAACGCCCGCACCGTGGTCGATCGGCTCCTGCAAACGATTCCCGTGGACTAGCTCCCACCCATTTCTTTCCTCTAAATCCTTCACGGCAACCATCGGGCATGGCAGACAGCAAATTTGGGCATCTCATCCGATCGCGGCGTGCATCCTGGGGGATTGCGCTCTTGCTGGCACTGCTGGCCATGCTGTTTGGGGTCGGGCTGGCCCGGGCGATCGCGCCGAGTTCGCTCCCGATCGCGGATTCTGGCCAATCGGTCATCGCCCAAGCCGAGCGATCGGTGCTCATCGACCCCAACGGCGACATCGATCGCGTTGCGCCCTCTTTCACGCTGGGGCGAGAACTGTACCTGGAAAATTGCGCCTCCTGTCATATCGGCGTGCCCCCAGGATTGATGCCTAGTCAGGTTTGGCGAAATCTGATTCGCGATCGCGACCACTACGGAACCACGATTGAAACACCCCGAGATCCCAGCCTCCAAATCATTTGGAACTATTTGAAAGAATATTCACGTCCCGCCGAAAACAACGAACAAATTAACTACCGCGTTGGCAGAACCACCACTTTCAAGGCTTTGCACCCCCGCGTTCAGCTACCAGACCCCGTTCAACTCAGCACCTGCATTCGTTGTCATCCCCGTGCTGATTTCTTTAATTTCCGTGCCCTTTCTCCTGATTGGGAAAATGCACCTTAATTGATCAGTGGAATTCCGTCGGCTTTGATATTTTGCAGGAGTGGATGGTGTTCCCAATCTAGCTGATGCTCTAGCCAGAAAATGGGGCAGATGACCAAGTAAGGAATTGATAACTTTGGCATTTTGACTCAAGGTTTCTCCTGGAATTGATCAATTAGCCAGCGGGTGATTTGTCCGTCGTCTTCGCGATCGAGCCGTTGCAGCGCTTCAGTGATAATCGACAATTCTAAACCGGGCAACACTTGGGAGA
Source organism: Limnothrix sp. FACHB-881 (assembly GCF_014698135.1). NCBI lineage: Bacteria > Bacillati > Cyanobacteriota > Cyanophyceae > Pseudanabaenales > Pseudanabaenaceae > Limnothrix > Limnothrix sp. FACHB-881. The sequence goes on along the minus strand of NZ_JACJSN010000011.1, from coordinate 4,323 downwards.
CTTGAATTTCTCGACTGCCCCGATCGGCGATCGCAAATCCAATGATCGATCGCGCTTCGACGTTCACTACCCAATATTCCGCCACGCCAAGCCGCTCATATAGCAGCCGTTTCATACCCACATCATCGGCAAAACTGCTTGCGCCCACTTCGACTACGAGGGAGGGTGGATCAAAGCAATCGAGGTCGATCGGTGCATTGCCGGTTGGCAGGTCTTTGAGGTCGCGATCGATATAAAACGCTAGGTGTGGTTGTGCTTGCTGTTGTTGACACCGTTGAATAATGGGATTCACGTAGCCCGCCAGCTTCATTGGTGCAAGGGCTGCGTACAAGCCGACCAAGCTGGCAACCATGGCATGGCTACGTGCTTGATCCGCACCCGATCGAGTGTGTTCTAGGCGCATCCATCCGTTGTAGTAGTAGCCTCGCGAATTCTGACAATTATCGGGGTTGGTTTGTTGGGCGATCTCGATGAATTCTTCCCAGGTTCCGCGCTGCCAATGATCAAGAATGATGTTGGATGAGTGGTTGATCGATTCTAGCTGAATGGTTGATTGGGGCAGGGAAGCTGGCATGGTCAACGCTCCAGATTGGGTGTTTCGGACAGTGCTGAGTGATGACTCTGACAAGCGGTTTAGGAAACAGCAAATTCAGTGATTTGACGGCGATCACTGGGTTTAAATCCTAGGACAATGCGATTTTTGGGAATTCCTAAGGCGACTAGTTCATCGGCGATTCCTTCTTCTGTGCCATCCTGTTGAATCCAAAGTTTCTGATCAATGATGTCAATATGTAGAAGCGTGCCATAGATGCGTCGCCCATTGTGCCAGCCAACTTCGACCAACAGATAATGGTGGTTCTGAGTATCGATGATTGTTTCTAGCTGAACATCATCACTTGTCCCCAGAAATTCAATGTAGCTATTGAAGATTTTCTGAATGATTGATTGGTCGGTGTCTAAGTTGAAATCCATTGCTTAATAACCTCCTGGTTAGGGTCGAATGTCAGCAAGCGAATTAATTTATCTTCCAGCAGTATTTGACCAGCTTCTTCTTCAAAAACAGTCTTGTAGACTGAATGGGTGACAGCTAAATAAAGGGTTCTTTCGGGAGCGTAGCGCAAGAGGAGTCGTTCATAGAGAATAAATTGACCGAGGGCATCTTCTAAATCTTTGATGTCGGAGGCACGGGTGAAGCTTTTGATTTCAACGGCGATTTTTTCTGTGCCCCGATCGGCTGCAATTAAGCGCTCAGCACCGAGGTCAACAAAAAGGTTTTTGCGCGTTAATCGAATCCGAAAGGGATCATGGGTGATTGTCCAGCCTGCTTTGACTAGAGAATTTTTGACGCAATTATGGAAAATATCTTTGGCGGGCATGATCGATTTCTTGCTGTGCTGGCTGTAATCGTCATTTTTCCTGACGGCTAATCTACTTAGTATTTTAATCGGTGAGTTCCTGGGCGATCGGGGAGGCTGGCATCGTCACAGTCGCTGCGCCCCTACCTGAAAGACATTGTGCTACGGGAGGCGGTGCGTGCCTTCTAGAAGTTTTGTAGACTAAGTGCAAGACTCTTGTTACTTATCTGGATCGGGTTCAACCTGAAAATAATTGTTTGCTAAATCAATAAACTTTTGTGCACGCTCAATATGAATTTGTGCTTCTTCGATTTCAATTGAGCCACAAGCGCCATAATCTCCGATCGCCCGAGACTGAAACGCTTGCAATAAAAACTGATGAAATTCAACGGGTAATTCTTTGGGTTTAATGAACTCACGCCCAAAGGCACTGATAGTCGCTGAGTGGCTAGAGAATCGAAAATCCCGAGAAATTAGAAAGGCTTCTGCAACATAGAACATTGTGTAATAGGCTCTTGACATTGCAAAATCTGGAAGCCCTTCGCCTAGCAATAATTGGGCCGCGCGTAGGCTGTCACAGGCTTTTTGGATTCGGTCAATAATCTCGCTAGACATTGATCAGTGGAATTCCGTCAGCTTTGATATTTTGCAGGAGTGGATGGTGTTCCCAATCTAGCTGATGCTCTAGCCAGAAAATGGGGCAGATGACTAATTCATAGTCTAGACAAAGATCAGTGATGAACTGGGTTCGTTCTTGTTCTTGCAGGCGATCGATTTTGGCTTTCTGGTCGTGCAGAACAATCAGCAAATCGAGATCGGAGTCTGGTTTGGCATCGCCTCGGGCTTGGGAGCCAAAGAGAATGAGGTGGGCTAGGCGATCGCCGTAGATGTTGACCAGGTTGTCGCGCAGGGCGATCGCGATTTGACCCAGGTGAGGATGGCGTGATTGCCCAGCCAGCGATCGCATCAGTACCGCGTCTTGATCGGTTGAGTTGTGGGCGATCGAGGAGGCTGGCATGGTCAACGCTCCAGATTGGGTGGTTCGGACAGTGCTGAGTGATGACTCTGACAAGTGGTTTAGGAAACAGCAAATTCAGTGATTTGACGGCGATCGCTGGGTTTAAATCCCAGGACAATGCGATTTTTGGGAATTCCTAAGGCGACTAGTTCATCGGCGATTCCTTCTTCTGTTCCATCCTGTTGAATCCAAAGCTTCTGATCGATGATGTCAATGTGTAGGAGCGTGCCATAGATGCGTCGCCCATTGTGCCAGCCGACTTCGACCAGCAGATAATGGTGATTGTGGGTGTCGATGATCGTTTCTAGCTGAATATCGTCACTGGTTCCTAAGAATTCAATGTAGCCATTGAAGATTTTCTGAATGATTGATTGGTCGGTGTCTAAGTTGAAATCCATTGCTTAATCACCTCCTGATTAGGGTCGAATGTCAGCAAGCGAATTAACTTATCTTCCAGCAGTATTTGACCAGCTTCTTCTTCAAAAACAGTTTTATAGACTGAATGAGTGACAGCTAAGTAAAGGGTTCTTTCGGGAGCGTAGCGCAAGAGGAGTCGTTCATAAAGAATAAATTGACCGAGGGCATCTTCTAAATCTTTGATGTCGGAGGCGCGGGTGAAGCTTTTGATTTCAACGGCGATTTTTTCTGTACCCCGATCGGCTGCAATTAAGCGCTCGGCACCGAGGTCAACGAAGAGGTTTTTGCGCGTTAATCGAATCCGGAAGGGATCATGGGTGATTGTCCAGCCTGCTTTGACTAGAGAATTTTTGACGCAATTATGGAAAATATCTTTGGCGGGCATGATCGATTTCTTGCTGTGCTGGCTGTAATTGTCATTTTTCCTGACGGCTAATCTACTTAGTATTTTAATCGGTGAGCTTCTGGGCGATCGGGGAGGCTGGCATCGTCTTCGAGATTGAGCCGTTGCAACTCAGCGATCGCGCTTCTCTTTGGTATAACGAGAAAGGCTAGCGTCGGTTCAACCAATGATGGGGGCACTGAAAATGCTGAGTCGGCAAACGGTCATCGAAACGCTATTAGCCCATCAGCAGCAAATTCAGACATTTGCGGTGAAAACTCTATTTCTATTTGGCTCCGTGGCACGAGATGAAGCCGGTGCTGATAGTGATGTGGATTTACTGGTGGAGTTCGAGAAACCCGTGGGATTATTTACGTTTATTGAGCTGAAGGACTATCTGGAGGAAATTTTAAATTGTTCGGTTGACTTAGGGACACCACAATCGCTGCGACCCTACCTGAAAGATATTGTGCTACAGGAGGCGGTGCGTGCCTTCTAGAAGTTTTGCAGAGCGGGTCAAAGATATTTTGACTGAGATTGAAGAAATTCAGCAAATGGTTGAGGGTTTAACCTTTGAATCTTTTTGTCAAGATCGGCGGACGATTAAAGCAACTCTCTATAGCTTGGCTGTGATTGGAGAAGCGGCGGCCAATTTAATTCCAGAGGTAGCAACAAGATATCCACAAATTCCCTGGCGACAAATGCGCGGACTGCGAAACATTGCTATTCACGAATATTTTCAGGTGGATTTGATGATTATCTGGGAAACCATTCAGTCTGATCTTCCTGGTTTATATAATAGCTTGAGAGAAATTGCTGATCGTTAACCTGTCGATCGCGGCCTTTACCAACAAGTCAACGGGACGGCCGAATAGTGCTTCTAGTTCATCACGGATTTGCAGGGTTTCCGTGAGGCCCCGTTGAGCGGTAGGGGCGAAGCTGACTAAAACATCGATGTCGCTATCGGGGCAAAAGTCGTCATTTTGGTCGTACGTCAATCTAATGTGGGATTGATAGAGTAGAGAGACTGATGGATGAAGGTTCACGCCATGGAATGCCCTCTGTGCGGTCACAGCAAAGCCCATAAACACGGCAGGATGCCCAATGGACATCAGCGCTATCTTTGTCCAGCTTGCCACCAAACCTTCTCC
>NZ_JACJSN010000010.1:0-144714 GCF_014698135.1 Limnothrix sp. FACHB-881 | reverse complement strand
TGGCAATGACCGGGAGACGACTCATGAGCTGGGTGATGCTTCGGTTAGGTCTAGCCTAAAACCGGATTTAGAGCTACCAAGTCGGCTTTAGCTTCTCTTTATAAATTAGCTCTCACAGGCTCCACCTTGCACCGCAACCCGTGAGCCTAGATCGGAATTTCCACGGTGAACGTGGTTCCCTCCTGGGCCGTTGAATGGCAACCGAGCGATCCTTGGTGCTGTTCCTGCACAATTTGGTAGCTGATGGCCAAACCCAGCCCCGTGCCCTGGCCGATCGGCTTAGTGGTGTAAAACGGCTCAAAAATCTTCGATCGCAGCGCTTCGGGAATGCCCAAGCCGTTGTCCTGGATGGAAATTTGCACCCGATCGGGCTGGCTGAGGCGCGTGGCGATGCGCAATTGGGGCGCAAATCCGGCTCCTTCCTGGGCCCAGCGATCGGCCAAGGCATCGATCGCATTGCTCAACAGATTCATAAACACCTGATTGAGCTGATTGGCATGGCAAGTGACCGGAGGCAAAGGGCCATAGTCCTTGGTCACTTGAATCGCCGGGCGATCGCCCTGGTCAATCAATCGGTGATTCAAAATCATCAATGTGTTGTCCAGCCCTTCATGCAAATCCACCGCCTTCATACTGGACTCATCCAAGCGGGAAAAATTCCGCAGCCCCAACACAATATTGGTGATTCGTTGGCAACCGGATTGTAAGGAGCCGAGCACTTGCGGTAAATCGGCAATGAGGAAGTCGAAATCCAATTCTGCCAGGCGATCGCGCATGGCCGGCGAAAGATTGGGATATTCCGCTTGATAGGCCTGAATAATGCTCACCAAATCCTGGAAATAGGTTTCCATGTGGTACAAATTACCCGCAATGAAAGCCGTGGGGTTGTTAATTTCGTGGGCAATTCCGGCCACCATTTGCCCCAAGCTCGACATCTTTTCCGCTTGGATTAATTGGGCTTGGGCCTGGCGCAATCGTTGAAGGGTGTCTTGAAGCTTGGCGGTGCGTTCTTCCACCTTTTGTTCCAAGGAGAGATTGGCGGCTTGCAAGGCTTCGGCCCGGCGGTGGGCTTCCATGGCAATGCTGGCCAGGCTGGCGGCGGTGTTGATCACCTCTCGGTGGTAGGCCGTGGGCTGGCAGGGAAACCGGTGCGACAGGGCAAAGGTTCCCAACACCTCGCCGTTGGCGGCCAAAAAGGGCGACGACCAGCAGGCGCGGATGCCGTGGCTGAGGGCAAAGTCTCGAAAGGATGACCAAAGGGGATTGGTGGCAATGTCCGTGGCAAAGACCGGCTCACCGCGATAGGCCGCCGTGCCGCAGGATCCGGCACATTCGCCAATCATCAGCCCATCAACCCCTCGGGCAAATTCGCTGGGCAGGCTGGGGGCAGCCCCGGCACGCAGGCATTTTTGCTCGGGATCTAACACCAAAATTGAGCAATAGGCTCCGGGAAGTTCCTGCTCTAGCAGTTCACAGAGTTGATTAAAAACGAATTGCAGCTTGGCTCCTTGGGCGATCGAGCCGAGAACGCGGCTTTGGGTGTCAATCAAGGCTTCCGATCGCCGCCGCTCGATCGCCCCCGCCAGCACATTGGTCACGGCTTGCAGGAAGTAAACGTCATCTTCCGAGAACGATCGGGGCTGTTCGTGATGAATTTCCAGCAGCCCCAGCAGTTGATCGCGGCCCACCACGCCCAGCAGCAAACCGCTTTGGCTGTTGGCGGGCAAGGGAAGGGGAAAGTTCTGTAAATCGTGACCCAAGGGCACATTCGCCGCCAGCAACTGCGATTCCACACTGAAGAGCGACTGCACCAGGGGCACGTTAGCCACGGTCACTTCCGTGGGTTCGTTGGCGGCGGCGGGAATGGTGGCCACGCGCCGCAGGGATTGGCGATCGGACAACACACGCCAAATGCTGCTGTAGGAGACTTTCAGCACCTCTGTCACCGCCTGCACGGCCCGCTCAAACAGGCGATCGAGCTGATTTTCAAGCAAGGCCCACTGGCTTAAGGCTGTGATCACCATCTGCGCATTGCGATCGCTCAAGCAAGAGTAGGTCGCGCGATCGGGAGCCATCAAAGGAGAGTGGATTGCAGGATTCGCAAAGCTCATAGGGATTAAATTCGGTGGAGTTTCGGTCAGAGTGCTAATGAAAATCTGTATTCACGAAAACGCTATTCACGAAAACGCTATTCACGAAAACGCTATTCACGAAAATGCCATCTACAAAAACACCCAAAAAACCAGTGAATCGCCTCGGGCATTCTTGTGCTTAATCGGGGTTTGAATCCTGTTGCAGGATGGCTCAAAAACCGAATTTCAAAAGTCGGCATTGATACTCAATTTGCCCTAGCAGTAGGTTGGGTTGAGCTTTGCAAAATCCAACGCAATCCATGCAATTTTTGCAATCTTTGTGGTTGTTGGATGACCCTGCGGAAAGCAAGCCACGGGCCTCAAGCCAACCTACCAGTTGAGCAGTTTTGACAATTTTGTCAGTCAGCCAGCCTGATGGGGGAGAGAGATGTGGGTGCGGGTCTTGAGGGGTGCAAGCGGCCACGTGGCGATCGCTCGCAAATCGTGTTGTTTGCGAACTGCGAACTAAGGGTCGGGATTGCCCTGATGGGGGCCTACGGTAGCGGCTAAAGGCGAAAAACTCGGGAATAAGCTCCCAAAAACGCGAAATTCCCGAATGTGAAGGGTTTTCATGACAAATTAGTTACGAAAACGACCTAATTCGGCTTGGTTAGCGAGCGATCGCCTAACAAATTTGGGCAAACCCTAGCGATTGAGTAACCATTTTTGGATTAATTCCATCAGTTGCTTCAGGCGCATGGGCTTGCTGAGGTAATCGTTGGCCCCCGCTTGCAAGCAACGCTCCCGATCGCCCGGCATGGTCAGGGCCGTGAGCGCAATAATCGGCACGTCCGCCAGTTCCTCATCGTTGCGAATTTGCCGCATCGCTTCAATGCCATCCACCCCAGGCATCTGGATATCCATCAAAATCAAGTCGGGCCGCTCCAGGGTAGCCAAGGTCACGGCGGCGGCTCCGTCCCGAGCCACCAACAGCCGATAGCCCTTCGTATCCAAATAGGACGACACGGTGACGATGTTCGCCTCGTTGTCTTCCACCAACAAAATCAGGGGCGCGGATTCGGGCCCATCCAGCAGCGATGTGGTTTCCGTTACCTCAGCCCCTTGGCCGCTGACCGCTGCCACTGACACGGCCTGCGTGAGGGGCAACGTAAAGGAAAAACAACTGCCCTGGCCCAGGGTGCTGGTGACGTTCACCATGCCCCCATGGAGGTTCACAATCCGCTTCACCAGGGCCAGACCCAAGCCGGTTCCTTCGTATTGACGGTTCAAGGCACTATCCACCTGAATGAAGGGCTGGAAGAGTCGTTTCAGGTTTTCTTCGCTGATGCCGATGCCGGTGTCGGTGACGCTGAACCGGAGGGCTTCGTAAAGGTTTTGGCTGTTGGGGTCGGGCTGGTCGATCGAGCCGTCCAGGTTGGCATAGCCCACCTCCAGCAAAATGGAGCCACCTTCTGAGGTGAACTTCACCGCATTATTTAACAGGTTGATCAACACTTGTCTCACCCGCCGTTCATCAATGCGAATGGGCGGAAAATCCCGGGGCAATTTGGTGCTCAGGCGAATTCGTTTTTCCAAGGCCTGTTGTTTCACAAAGGCCAAACTGGAATCGCAAAGGGGGCGCACTTCCACATCGTTGTAGGCCAATTCCACTCGCCCCGCTTCGATTTTGGCCAAATCTAAAATGTCGTTAATCAGGGACAACAAATGATTGCCGCTGCGTTCAATAATTTGCAGCACTTTGATTTGTTGCTCGGAAACGGGGCCAAACACATTCTCTTGCAGCCCTTCCACAATGCCCAAAATGGCATTGAGCGGGGTTCGTAATTCATGGCTCATATTGGCCAAGAATTCATCCTTGAGGCGGGTGGCGCGGGCCAATTCTTCGTTGTTGAGGGCAAGCTGTTGGTTGCGCTCGGTCAGTTGTGCTTGGGCGGCTTGCCGTTGGGTCAGTTCCTGTTTCAGTCGATCGACCAAGGTGGCTTGCTGAATGGCGATCGCCAACTGGTTAGCAATTTGTTGCAGCAACTGAGCCTCAGATTCTTGCCAAACCCGCTTTTCATGGCAAGCATGAACCACCAAAACACCCCAGAGTTTGTTGGGTGCGGCAGGGGCAACCCAGCGGTGATCTTCGTGGGCAAAGGCTTCCTGCAAAATCGGAGCCACAATTTTGGATTGAATTTGGCCCTCTTGGGAATATTCCCGCAGACAATCAGTCCAGCGATCGTCCATCACGTCGGCCACAATTCTGGCCTTGCCTTGCCAATACCACTCCAAAATTTCCGAAGACCAAACTTCATCTTCCCAATGGCGATCCTTGAGGTGAACTAATCCTTCAAGGACGGCTTCTTCGACGATCGCGCTGCGGCCATCATCAAACAGTTGAAACACAATCACCCGATCGCACTGCATCACCGCTTGCACCTGCTGGGTGACGGTGTTTAAGATTTGGTGCAAATCTAAGGATTGCCGAATGCGTTCGGTAATTTGTGCCAGAACAGTTTGTTCCTGTAACTGGCGGCTGATGCGTAATTCGGCCTGTTGACGCACTTCCAGTTCTTGCTGCACTTGGTAATAGAGACTGGATTGTTGAATTGCGATCGCCAATTGATTAGCAAGCCGGTGGGCCAATTCCACCTCATCCGGCAACCAGTGGCGCGGGCGATCGCACTGATGAATGCACAGTAAACCCCACAGTTCTGAACCACAAAGCAGCGGCATCACCAAATTAGCCCGCACTTCAAATTGGGCCAGAATATCGCTGTGGCATTTGGTGAGACCGTTGTTGTAAATGTCATCCACCACAAAATAGCGACCATTGGCATAAAGCTGGGAATAGTTATCCCCAAAACAATGGTCATGAATACGAAGACTGAGGGCAGAAGAATAGGGCGGAATCACCGATTCGGCCACGAAGCAACCATCGTCGTAGTCTGTTTGGGGATAAAACTGAAAAATTCCAACTCGATCGGCTTGCAGCACGGCTCGAATTTCATTGCAAGCCACATCAAAAATAGTTTGTAAATTCAAAGATTGCCGAATTCGTTCAGCAATCATGAGCGCTAAATGCTCACTTTCGGCTTGTTTTTTTAAGGTAGCCTCGGCCTGTTTGCGTCTCGTAATTTCCTGAGCTGTTCCCAAAATTCCAAAAGTTCGGCCATGAGCATCTTTGAGCGGAATTTTGTTGGTTTCTAACCAAATCGTCGAGCCATCAACTAAGCCATATTCCCGTTCGCAGCGGAGGGTAGCTCTTCCCGATCGCAAAACTTGTCGATCTTCTTCTTGGATCCGTGCCAGGGTTTCTGGATCCCAAGGTAGTTGATCGTCTCCGACTCCAATTAATTCCTCGGCAGAACTTAGACCAATGGTTGTGGCGCTGTAGTTATTAATGCCTTGATATTTCAGGCGCTGATCTTTCCAAAAAACAGCAATTGGAACCGTATCCAAAATCCCTTGCAGGAGTTGTTGGGAGGCGTGACACGCACGCTCGGCCTGTTTTTGGGCGCTGATATCACGACAAACGCAAATTAATAATCCATCGTCTGTGACGGTGAGGGATAAGCCCTCATCAAAGCTACTCCCATCAGACCGCTTGGCAATAGCTTCCCCTTGCCAAGCCCGATCGCGGATCAAAATTGGAAAAATGTCTCGTTTAAAGCGGTCTAATTCTGCCTCGCTATAGAGACTGCGCCAAGACTTTCCCAAGAGCTGCTCTGGGCTATCATACCCAAACATTTCCAAATGGGATTGGTTGAGGTAAACGTAAGTATCTTCTTTGAGGATAGCGATCCCATCTTTGGCGCATTCAATGGCGGCTAATTGCTGCTTCAAAATTGCGTTTAGGTGTTGTTGGTCGCGCAGATCAAGAGAGAGATGGGAATATGACCCGGCGCATAATTCAGAAGATGCAGAGCAGGAAGCGATCAAAGACTGAGCTTGTTGAGCATATTGAGCAATTGGTGGCTGAGAAAGTTCAGGATCTGGCTTGGGTTCTGGCTCAATTTTTTGTTCGATCGCCTGTTTAACCAAACTGCGATGCAACAGCACGGCGGCCACTGTTTTGCGGAGGGCCAAACCGGTTAAATGCTCTTTAACTAAATAATCCATGGCCCCCAGTTTCAGGGCCTGTTCCGCCAAGGATTCTTGGTGGGCTTGAATCAACACAATCACTGGCAGTGGCAATTGACGTTTGATGCCCTCGTGGAGACTTTCGAGCACGTGAATGCCCGTGCGATCGATCAAGTCTAACAGCACCACATCGGGCCGGTGCGATCGCCACCACTCAACACCCTGTTCCCGACTCGGCGGAACCAAAATTTCATATTGCCGATGGAAATCACTCTGCAAGATCGCTTGCAAATAACTGGTATAAACTTTTACTTCGCTCTTAGAGGCCCCAATTAATAAAACTTTTGTCGGTGATTGCATCGGCGGAATGACGGCGGTATTGAGGCGTAGTTGGCTCATGGATCAAGATAGCGCGGTAATTTAGGGAGAGCGAGTTGATTGCGCTGAGGTTGGCAAAAGATACACAGAGAAAAATCTTCTCACCCCAACCGAATCAGGCGAGCATAATGAAATTCCAAAAGACGTGGAAAAATTGAAAAAAGGGTTAAAACTGTGCACAGCCAGCCCTAATTTGCCATTTGCTGCCCTCAGGGTTCGTTCTCCTTACTTCTAGGATAGATGAATTTTGATGGGTGATGATCCGGGAACAAGAGAGAATCAGGGCTAAATCAGGTATTAATTTACACAAGTATGGTTTTCTTGAATATTCGTTAAAAATTTAATTCTGAAGAACATGGTCATGACTGAGAGACCGATGCTGCAAAATCTTTCTTGATTAATTCCCACGATCAGGGTTTTGAAAGTCCTGATCACAAAAAACTTAATGAATGAAACTTAATGGGTGAAACGAATCACCCAGTCCCAATATTTTTAATAATCCCTAATTTCTAGGCTAACAGGGCGAAAAGGCATTGTCTACCGTGGCGAAGATGTTATGAATTTTCAAAAATGCTTGTTTAAAACAATTAGAACTTAAAAAAAGTTGAAATACTTGAAAAAAGCTGAAATTATAGGCTGTCTGATTTCTATTCCTGGTTCTGGCTGCCGCTGACGGCGAGTATTGATACCTCTCAGGAATCGCTGATGCCACCAAAATAGCCCAGCCCTGGAAGGCTCATTTTGAAAGCATGATTGACAAGCATTTCCCAGCCCCTGCTATGACTGTTTTCAGGTCGGTTAGCCAATCGCCCGGAGCAGAGCATACATAGCCGGAGCGATCGCCAGGGCTGGCAAAAACGAACCGACCCGAATTTGAGTCACCGCCAATAGGTTCAACCCGATCGCCACAATGGCCAAGCCGCCCACACCAGTGAGGGCCAACACCTGGGGATCGGTGGCTGGGTTGGGCACAAATTGGGTCAGCAAGCCCGCCGCCAGGGACAGGGCCCCTTGATAGATCCCCAGGGGCAACACTGAAAAGGCCACCCCCAACCCGGAGCTACCGGCCAGGGCGATCGCCGCCAGGCCGTCCATGGAGGCCTTGAGAATCAAGATTCGATCGTCGCCCGTGAGACCGTTGTTCAGACAGCCCACCAGGGCCATGGGCCCCACGCAGAACAACAAACTGGCGGCCACAAAGCCTTCGGTGAATTGACCGTCGCCCTTGACTTTGCTCTTGAGCCAGTCGCCCCACTGTTGCAAGCGGCGTTCGATCGCCAAGGCTTCTCCCACCAGGCCACCCACCACCAGCGCCACCAGCCCCAACACAATCCCATCGATCGCAATGCCCTGAAGCCGGCTCAGGCTTTGGGCCATTTGCAACCCCACCAAAATCACAATTAGCGCCACGCCTTGGGTGACGATTTGCAGCATGTTGGCAGACCAGTAGTTGCGCAGTAGCAAACCCAGGCCGCTGCCAACCAAGATGGTGGCAATGTTGATGATGGTTCCGCTGAGGGGATTAAAGGGGGCCATGGGGCGATCGGGGAAGGTTAAGCGAGCAGGTTGAGAAGACGGGGGCGCGAACGCCGCGATCGCGCAACACAATCGACCAGCGTAGGGCCATTTCAGGCGATCGCAAGGGGCTGATTGGTGGGCTGATTGGGATCATGCTTAGGATTTGCTGGGGAGCCATTGGGCCGCGCCAGTCAAGAGACCAGCTTTCGAATTTGTTTCTAAATCAAGTTTCTGAATCCCCTGAATTCAATTTCTGAATCATTTGAATGAGTTGCGAGCAATTTGGCCGCGCCAGCGGAAACACCGGCTTTTAAAATGGGCCAGGGAGCCAACTATCAACGCTGCCAATCTTTGTCATAAATTCTGATCATCCATGACCCCACTCAGCTCCTTTAATCCCCCACCCCGTCACTCACAGCCCCCCTTGGGCCGCCGTTTGTGGGCCCTGACCCTGGCGTTGGTGGCCACCGTTGGCCTTTGGTTTAGTGCCAGCGCGCCCGCCGCCGCCACGGGGGTGTATGACATGCCGACCTTTGACCCGCAAACTTGGGTGCTCGATCGTGCCGATTTGTTCAGCCGCCTCACCAAAGGCAGTCTTGAGAAGTCCCTGCGCGATGTGGCCCAGTCCACGGGGTCAGAAGTTCGGTTTGTGACGTTCCGCCGCTTGGACTATGGCGAAACGATCGATAGCTTTGCCCAAGAACTTTTTGAAACCTGGTTTCCGGAAGCCGAAGACCAAGCCAACCAAGTGTTGATGGTGTTTGATGCGGTCACCAACGATGCGGCGATCGAGGTGGGCAGCAGCGCCCAAGCAACCCTCACCGCCGACATTGCCACCAGCGTGGCCCAAGAAACCCTGCTGGTACCAATCCGCGATGGCAACTACAACGAAGCGTTCATCGCAGCTAAAGATCGGCTGGCAGTGGTTTTGGCTGGCGAACCGGATCCCGGCCCGCCGGTTGTCGTCAGCAAAATTTCCGTAGAAAGCACCTTCAAAAAAGCTGAAGAGACCGATCGCAATGGCTCCACGATCCTGGTCGTGGTGCTGTTAATTTTGGCCACCGTGATCCCCATGGTCACCTACTTCGCCTACGTGCGCTGAGTCCGATATTTTTGGGCCTGCGCTGGCGGAGATGTCTTCAGACCTAGACCTGAGGTTGGCTGAGTGCTTCCGAGTTGCCAGATTCTCTGGGGCCATGGCAAAAGCCATAACCTTGGCTATGGTCGTCTTTCAAGTCATCTCGCGTTGCGGGGGCTGGCCTGGGGCGGTCTAATGGGAAGGGCAAAAATTTCTGGCCCTTCCCTGAATCAAGACCAATTTCGCCGAAATTCAGGCACAATTACGGGCACAATTAATAAAACCATTAACACTCTTGATAGTAGTAATTCCTTCCGGTTAGTTCTGCTCATCTTTAGGCTCAGTTCTAGGACGCTTCCTGACCAATTCAAGGGGCACTGACCCATAGCCCGCCATCAGCCCGAATCAACACAGACCGGCTCGATCGGCTCCTGCCCTGGGCCAGATGCTTGCCCAATTCAATCGCTGATTACCCCCCATCCTGACTGCTCTCCCCCCCTGGGAACCTATGGCTAGGGTGATAGAATTTCAAATATTTGTTCGGGACAGCGCCGGAAAGCAGCCGCGCGTAGGTGTTGCAGCTCTCAGTGCAGCCCTCCAGTGATGAGCAACCCGATCTCAGTCAACGTTTTCCGACCGTTACCCACGAGGAGAAAAACTACCTATGCCGCAACTCGAGGCACCCGCTGCGATCGACTACCAAAGTGAAACCTACAAAGATGCCTACAGCCGCATCAATGCGATCGTGATTGAGGGCGAAGACGAAGCCGCCAGCAACTACGTGCGTCTAGCCGAGCTGATGCCCACCCATGCCGAAGAATTGGCTGACCTGGCCAAGATGGAGGCCCGCCACAAAAAAGGCTTCACCGCCTGCGGCAAAAACCTGAACGTGACTCCCGACATGGACTTCGCCAAGAAGTTCTTTTCGGATTTGCACGGCAACTTCCAAGTGGCGGCGGCCGGTGGCAACATCGTCACCTGCCTGTTGATCCAAGCGCTGATCATCGAAGCCTTTGCGATCTCGGCTTACAACGTCTACATCCCCCACGCCGATGACTTTGCTCGCAAAATCACGGAAAACGTGGTCAAGGATGAATATCTGCACCTGAACTTTGGCGAGCAATGGCTTAAGGCGAACTTTGAAAGCGCTAAGGATGAGCTAGAGCGTGCCAATCGCGAAAACCTGGCGATCGTCTGGCGCATGTTGGACGAAGTGGCCGCTGACGCACTGGTGCTGGGTATGGAGAAGGAAGCCTTGATGGAAGACTTCACGATCGCCTACCAAGAAGCGCTGCAAAACATTGGCTTCACCACCCGTGAAACCCTGCGAATGCTGACGGCCGGCTTGGCAGCCGCTGCCGCCTAAGGCGAAGGGCAGGCTTGGGGGGTTCCAGTTCACGCTGGGCCCCCCAGCCCAATTCCCGCCGCCCGATCGCTGTAGATTTGCGCCCAGCTTGGGGCCATGATTTTCCAAGACTGTTGCTGTGCAGTCTCCGACCTCGATCGTGATGATTTGGCGATCGGGGTCATGTTCTTGAACGCAGTCACCCCAGCCCGGCCCGTCCTGACAGGGCTTGCAAAAGGGCAGAACCAGTAAAAGGCCAAATCAGTAGCCAAAGCGGCTGATTCTGGCCCAAACCGCTGCTTTGATCACTCTGTGACGGGCTTGTGCAATGGGTTGGATTCCTGCGCTTCCCTGTTCGTTCCCTTCGTTTCCTTATCCCCCTTCAACCCGTTTAGCAAAGAGATGTTTGGTCTTATCGGTCACTCCCCCAGCTTAGAAAGAACGCACGAAATCGCGCGCGAGTTGGGTCTTCCCGAATGTGCCGATCGGGATTTGGAGTTTTGGTGCAGTGCGCCGCCCCAAGCGGTCGATACCGTGCGGGTGAAGAGCGCCACTGGACAAGAAATCGAAGGTCAGTATATTGACTCGGGATTTTTGCCGGAAATGCTCACCAGCAATCGCGGGAAAACCGCTGTGCGCAAGGTGCTGAACGCGATGGCCCATGCCCAAAAGCTGGGGTTGTCGGTGACGGCGCTGGGGGGCTTTTCCTCGATCGTGTTTGAAAATTTCAATTTGTCTCAAACCCGTTTGGTGCGGAATGTAGAGCTAGACTTTGCTCGCTTCACCACCGGCAACACCCACACGGCTTACATCATCTGCCGCCAAGTGGAAGAGATGGCCAAGCGGTTGAATCTGGAACTGTCCCGAGCGACCGTGGCCGTTTGCGGAGCCACGGGTGATATTGGCAGCGCCGTTTGTCAGTGGCTCAATGCCCGCACAAATATCCAAGATTTGCTGTTGATTGCACGCCAGGAAGATCGCCTGCAAGCGCTGCGGGATGATCTGGGACGCGGCAAAATCCTGTCCTTGGAAGAATCTTTGCCCCTAGCGGACATTATCGTTTGGGTGGCCAGTATGCCCAAGGGGGTGGAAATTGATCCGACAATGCTGAAAAAGCCTTGCCTGATCATCGATGGTGGCTATCCGAAAAACATGGGCACCAAAATCCAAGCGCCGGGTGTGCATGTGTTGAGCGGTGGTATTGTGGAGCACACCCTGGACATTGACTCGCGGATCATGCGGGCGATCGGGATGGTGAATCCAAAGCGCCATATCTTTGCCTGCTTTGGAGAATCAATGCTGTTGGAATTTGAGAAGTGGTACACGAACTTTTCGTGGAACCGCAACCAAATCACGATCGAGAAGATGCTGCAAATTGGAGAAGCCTCGATTAAGCACGGTTTCAAACCCTTGTTGCTCGATCCTGTCGGCTAAAGACCCCATGCGCCAGCTTTGGGGCCCCGTTGCCCACCGGGGCCCCTGCCGAAGTTGGCAACCACGACCGTTGCGCGATCGCGCCTGTGTTTGACCTATGGCTACTGCAAATCGAAAACCTCTGTATCTGGACTTTGAAAAGCCGCTCGTGGATCTGCAAGAGCGCATTGAGCGGATCCGTCGCCTCGCGGAGGAGAACGGGGTGGATGTGAGCGATCAAATCCAGCAGTTGGAGGAGCGATCGAACCAGTTGCGCCAAGAGGTCTATGGCGGTTTGTCGGCGGTGCAGCGGTTGCAAGTGGCTCGCCATCCCCGCCGCCCCAGCACCTTGGACTACATCAACGCCATGACCGATGATTGGCTGGAGTTGCACGGCGATCGGCGCGGGGGAGATGACCCGGCGATCGTGGGCGGCGTGGCCAGTTTGGACGGAATGCCCGTGGTGATTTTGGGCCACCAAAAAGGCCGCGACACCAAAGACAATGTGGCCCGGAATTTTGGCATGGCAACCCCCGGCGGCTATCGCAAGGCCATGCGCCTGATGGAACATGCCGATCGGTTCGGAATGCCGATCATTACCTTTATTGACACGCCCGGTGCTTGGGCGGGGGTTGATGCCGAGCGGCTGGGCCAAGGCGAGGCGATCGCCTATAACCTGCGAGAAATGTTCCGGCTCAATGTGCCCATCCTTTGCACCATCATTGGCGAAGGCGGCTCCGGCGGGGCCCTGGGAATTGGCGTTGGCGACTGGCTGATGATGTTTGAGCACTCGGTCTACACTGTGGCTTCGCCGGAAGCTTGCGCCTCAATTTTGTGGCGAGATGCGGGCAAGGCGGCCCAAGCGGCCGAGGCCTTGAAGATCACGGCGCGTGATCTGAAGGATTTGGGGATTTTGGATGAAATTCTGTCGGAACCCTTGGGCGGGGCCCATTCCAACCCGCTGGAAACGGCCGAAACCCTGAAGCAGGCGATCGTGCGGGCCTTGGAACAACTCCTGAGCCTGTCACCCCAAGCCCGGCGCGATCGCCGCTATCAGAAATTCCGCAAAATTGGTCAATTCACCGAGGGGCCGATCGAATCGCTGGCGACCTCCGCTTCGTAGTCGTTGCCGTGGGCAGATCCAATTAAGCGTCTGTATCCGATCATAGAAATGAGCATCCTGTATTTTTCCCGTGGGGATCAGTCTCGCAGGGGCCTTGGAGGTATCTATGAGCGATGCGACCAGCGGCGCGATCAACCGTGCGATCGCCCCATCTATGGAGTTTTTTGATGGGGTGGTTGAAGATCCCAGCAACGTGAGCCTGCGACGGGATCCGGCCACGGGTGCAAAGATCGTGATGATGGTTTTTGAGCAACTGAACTGCATTGAGCGCTTTCGGGCCGTGACCAATCGGTTTTCCGGGAGCCTGCGCCTGCGAGACGAGGAAGGCGACATTTTGGTAGAACCTTCCAGCGTGCGGTTTATCTTCGGCGGGCCCGAAGGCGATGATTTTGAGCGGTTTGAATGCCAATTTCGGATTGAAATCCCGGAACAGTGGGATCGGTTCATGCGGTTCATGAATCGCTATGCCGATGCCAATGGAATGGGCTATGCCCCGCGCTAGGCGATCGCCATGGCCGACGATCGGGTGGGTGAATCAACGGCTAATTCACGGCTAATTCATGGGGGCTGATCGACAAATCGACAATGGATCGACAATAGGATGAGTCGATCTTTAGGCATGGATGATGCGTTCTCGGGATCTGAGTCCTTCAAAGCTACTCAGCCAAAATCACTCAGATCCGTTGTGCCCATCCATCCATTCAGATCCCGCGTTTCTACCGTTTTTCTGGCGAAGAGTCCCCCATGAAAGTTGCAATCACTGGAGCAACCGGTTTCGTTGGCCGTGCCTTGGTGCAGCGGTTGAATCAGCAAGGGGATTCCCTGGTGCTTTTCAGTCGCGATCGGGCAAGGGCGGAGCGCTGTTTTCCCCGATCGGCCTTTCCCAACCTGTCAATTGTGGGCTATGAACCCACGGCCGCTGGCGATTGGCAACAGGCGATCGCGGGGTGCGATGGGGTGGTGAACCTGGCCGGTGCGCCGATCGCGGAAGGCCGCTGGACCACGGCCCGCAAGCAGGAAATTTTGGACAGTCGCCAACTGGGAACCCGGCGGATTGTGGAGGCGATCGCGGCGGCCAATCCCAAACCCACCGTTTTGGTGAATTCCTCCGCGATCGGGTTTTATGGCCCCAGCGAAACGGCCACCTTCACCGAGGCCAGCTCGGCTGGCCAGGGCTTTTTGGCCCAGGTTTGCCAAGCTTGGGAAGCGGAAGCCCAGGCCGTCACGGCCCAGCAAACCCGGTTGGTGATTTTGCGCACGGGCATTGTGCTGGGAGATGGGGGTGCGCTGGGTAAAATGCTGCCGGTGTTTCGGGCCTTTGCGGGCGGCCCCTTGGGCACGGGTCAACAGTGGTTTTCCTGGATTCACTTGATAGATGTGGTGAATCTGATTGAGCGATCGCTCAAGGATCCCAGCTTCAGCGGGGTTTACAACGCCACCGCTCCCAAACCGGTACGGATGGGGGAACTGTGCCAGGTGCTGGGCAGTTTGCTGAATCGCCCCTCTTGGTTACCGGTGCCTGCCTTTGCGCTGGATCTATTGCTGGGGGAAGCGGCTCAGGTGGTGTTGGAAGGTCAATGTGTGCTGCCCGATCGGGCCCAACAGGCGGGCTTCCAATTTGACTATGGGGATTTGTCGGCGGCCTTACGGGCGATCGTCTAGGGCTTGTCGGGGCCGGGGGAGCCAAAACGGTGGATGCCCCCGCTGCCCGGTGGCTCCTGTTCCTTGCTGGCGCAGAGTCTCCGGTATTTGGACTTCTGGCTTTTTCAACCTTGTTTCCGGTTTTGGTTGCAGCCCTATTGCCAGCCCTATTGTCAGCATTAATATCTTTGGCATCCGTCATCTCGCCCACCCCCCTCTGCCATGTCTCCTCGCACGCTGGATCTGAGCGATCGCCTCTATGACTATTTGTTGGCCGTGTCCCTGCGGGAAGCGCCAATTTTGCAGGAACTGCGGCAGGTAACCGCTCGCCACCCCGCCGCCCAAATGCAAATTGCGCCGGAACAGGGCCAGTTCATGGCCCTGTTGGTGCAACTGATTGGGGCTGAGCGGGCGATCGAGGTGGGAACCTTCACGGGCTACAGCACCCTTTCGGTCGCCTTGGCCATGCCCGATCGGGGGCGGATTGTGGCCTGCGATGTGAGCGCCAACGACACCGCGATCGCCCAGGAATTTTGGCAGCGGGCCGGCGTTGCCCACAAAATCGATCTGCGAATTGCGCCGGCCCTCGAGACGCTCGATCAATTGCTGGCGGACGGTCAGGCAGATTGCTTCGATTTCGCCTTCATTGACGCGGACAAGAAAAATTACCCCAATTATCTCGATCGCTGCCTGGCCCTGGTGCGACCCGGTGGCCTGATCGCCATTGACAATGTGCTGTGGGCCGGGCGCGTGGTCGATCCCAACAACCAGGAAAACAACACGGAAGCGATTCGCGAATTCAACGCTCGGTTGCACCAAGACCCTCGGGTGGATCTAAGCCTCGTCCCGATCGGGGATGGGATGACCCTCGCTCGCCGCCGTCCCTGCCCAAATCTGGCAAGCTAGACATGGGCCGCCCCTTGGAGGGGTTAATCAACAGCCCAACTCGATAGATCCTGTCCATTGCTTCATGACCGCTTGGTTGCCTTTGCCATGACCCTGCCCCTATCCCTCCCGATCGCCCTTGGCCTGTTCGTTGGTTTGCCCCTTTTGGGTCTGGCGTTGTATTTGTGGTCTCCTCGGAAGTACCAGTCCGCCAACTCCGTCGCCAACGCCTATGACGAGTGGACCACAGACGGCATTTTGGAATTCTATTGGGGTGAGCATATCCACTTGGGTCACTATGGCTCTCCCCCACGCCGCAAGGACTTTTTGGCGGCCAAAGCGGATTTTGTCCATGAAATGGTGCGTTGGGGCCAGCTCGATCGCCTGCCAGCCGGCACAACCCTGCTGGATGTGGGCTGTGGCATTGGCGGCAGCAGTCGCATTCTGGCCAAGGACTATGGTTTCCAGGTCACAGGCATTACGATCAGTCCCCAGCAGGTGGCCCGGGCCCAATCCTTGACCCCGCCGGATGTGACAGCGCAATTCGCAGTGGATGATGCCATGGCCCTGTCATTCCCCGATGCCAGCTTTGATGTGGTTTGGTCGATCGAAGCGGGGCCCCACATGCCCGACAAGGCCGTTTTCGCCAAGGAACTGCTGCGAGTACTCAAACCCGGCGGAATTCTGGTGGTGGCTGACTGGAACCAGCGGGACGATCGACAAGTGCCCCTCAACGGCTGGGAGCGCCCCGTCATGAAACAACTGCTGGAGCAATGGGCCCACCCGGCCTTCGCCAGCATTGAAGGCTTTGCCGAAGACCTGGCCGCCACGGGTCTCACGGATGGCGATGTGATGACGGCTGATTGGACTCCTGAAACCTTGCCCTCTTGGCTTGACTCCATCTGGCAAGGGGTAGCCAGACCCGCCGGCCTGATCAAGTTTGGCATTCCGGGCCTGGTGAAGTCTTTGCGGGAAGTGCCCACCTTGCTGCTGATGCGTTTGGCCTTTGGGGCCGGGCTTTGTCGGTTTGGCATGTTCCGAGCAGTGCGGGCGGCGGCTCCGGTTTCGGCTCAACCGGCCACGACTGCCACCGCTCGTTGAGGCAAAAGGCTCGCCCAAGTTGATCACTCAAATCGATCGCCCCAATCGATCGCCCAATCTGACGTTCCTCGCAAGTCATGCTTTTTCCCAATTCTGTGCCGAGTCCCGCCGGGTGGCAACTGTTTCGCTGGCTGTTTGATCCGCTAACTTTTCTGGATCAATGCACCGATCGATGGGGGTCAACGTTTTCCCTGGGACTGGTCACCGGGTTGCGCATGACCCTTGTGGCGGATCCAGAGGCGATCGCGGATGTGTTTTCTCTGGATCCCAACCAGATCGAAAGCGGTTCCATGAATTATCTGCTGGAGCCGCTGGTGGGTCTCAATTCCCTGCTGTTGTTGGATGGTAATCCCCACCGTCGCCATCGCAAGTTGCTGTTGCCGCCGTTCCATGGCGAACGCATGACAGCCTATGGGCGGTTGATTTGTGACTTAACCCGCCAACAGGCGGCGGATTGGGGATCGCAAAAGGTCATTGCTGGGCGCAAGGTAACCCAAGTCATTACGCTGAAAACCATCCTGAAAGCGGTGTTTGGGCTGGTGGATGGCGATCGCTATGGCCAAATCCAAGTTTTGGCAGCCAAAATTCTAGACCTGCTGGGATCGCCCTTCACCTCTAGCCTGTTGTTTTTGCCGTCCTTGCAGCGGGATTGGGGGCCATGGAGTCCTTGGGGCTATTTTCTGAAGTTGCGGAATCAGCTTGATGTCTTGCTCTATGGGGAAATTGCCGATCGCCGCGCTGAGCAAGTCCAAGCTCAACAGGACGCTGCTCAACCGAACCCAGCCACCAATCGGGGGCCGAGCGATCGCACCGATATTTTGAGCTTGTTGTTGGCGGCTCGCGATGAAGCGGGCCAGCCCATGAGCGACGAGGAAATTCGCGACGAATTAATGACCCTGCTGCTGGCCGGCCATGAAACCACCGCCACGTCCTTGGCTTGGGCCCTGTGGTGGGTGACGCAGTTTCCGGCCATGGGCGATCGAATCCGGGCGGAAATTGCCGAACTGGGGCCGGATCCGGAACCGATGGCGATCGCCAAACTGCCCTACCTGAACGCTTTTTGCCAGGAAACCTTGCGCCTGTATCCCGTGGCCCTGATTGGCAGTCCGCGCCGCTTGCTGAAGCCCACAACGATCGGGCGCTATGACTATCCCGCCGGGGCCATTGTCTCGCCCAACATTTACAGCGCTCACCGTCGGCCGGATTTGTATCCCAACCCAACCCAGTTCCAACCCGAACGATTTTTGGAGCGATCGTTCAGCAATTCAGAATTTTTGACCTTTGGCGGCGGCAACCGAAGCTGCATTGGCATGGCCTTTGCCCAGTTTGAAATGAAGCTGGTGTTGGCAACGCTGCTGATGGACTGGTCGGTGGCCTATGCCGGGGTGTTGCCTCCCCGCCCGGCCCGCCGAGGGGTGACTGTGGGGCCCGATGGGCCGCTGCGATTGCGGATGACCCGGCGCGATCGGGTGGCCCCTGCCCCAGTGCCCAAGCCCCAAACGGTGGCCTAGGGCTGATCAATCGGGCGGTGAATTATGGGGCCGCGATCAAGTCGGCCCAAGCAAACCGGCCCAAGCCAGCCAGGCCGTGCCATAGGCCGCCTCCGTCTGCTTTGCCGATCGCACGGGGCAACCCAAATGGCGCGATCGAATGGCCGTCCATACATCATTTTTTGCCCCACCGCCGGCCGTCTGCACCGATTGCAGCGGGCTGGCTCCCAATTGCTGAAGTAACTGATAGCCTTGGGCCTCAATCCGGGCTAGGCCTTCCAAAATGCCTTGCAAAAAGGCGGCGGGATCCGCCGGTCGGGGCGTGAGGCGCGGTGGCAAATGGGGATCACAAATGGGGAAGCGATCGCCCGGTTCCAGCAGGGGGTAATAGTCGAGAGGACTGAGCTGCTGGGGATCAATTTGGGCAGTGAGCCGTTGTAACTCTTGGTCAGAAAAAAAGTGCCGCAACACCCGGCCGCCGGCATTGGAAGCCCCACCCACCAACCAGCGATCGACCGAGGGGGGACTAGCGGTCGTGTTGCCACTCCCAGGGGCCAAGGGGGCCATTGCCAAGCGGGCCATTAACGATCGCCCCAGAAAGTGGCTATAGACCCCATGGGCGCGATCGGCCACGGGCTGCTCGCTCAGTAATTTAATCGCTAGGGTAGACCCCAAGGACGTGACCGCTTGGCCGGGTTCCTGGACTCCGCTGGCCAAAAATGCCGCAATGCTATCGGTAGTGCCGGTGCAAATTTGGCAATCGATCGGGAAATCCCAGCGATCGACCCACAGGGGCAAAATGGTTCCGATCGCCTGGCCCGGTTGTGCAATCTTGGGCAGCGATGGCCCAATATCCAAACGGCGCAACCATTGGGGATAGATTTGGCGGATGGGGTCGCCCCCCAACTTCAGCGCGTTGTGATAGTCCGTGATGCCAAATTGACCGTGCAGTTGGGCCCCGAGCCAATCCGCTTGATGGAGCAATTGGGGCGGATCCACCGTGGGCCACTGACCGCCATATTCTGTGGCCCGCCACCACAGCAGCTTGGCTAGGCTGGAGGTGGCGCTGTGGGTGACGTGATCTGCCGGGGCGATCGCGGCAATTTGGGGCAAAACGGATTGGCCCCGATCGTCATCGTAAGCAAGAGGAGCGGTCAGGGGATGACCCTGGCGATCGCACAGCAGCACGGTTCCCGAAGTGCCATTGATGGCGATCGCCCCCGTTTGTTGCCGCACCGATCGGGGCAAATCCGCCAGCAGCGCCGTCAATTGCGCCAGCCAATCGGCTGCACTCCCCGATTCCGTCCCCGATGTGCGCACCTGTGCCTGGGCCACTACGGCTCCCTGTCGATCGATCACCATGGCTCGGGCCCCGGAGGTTCCAAAGTCAATGCCCATGGCCAACTGATTGCCCCATCGTTGATCGCGGCCCCAATCCATACTCGTGGCTCCTAGTGGGTTAATCAACGGTTAACTGCTAGTGCGTTAAGTTGAAGCTTGATTGCTGCCTTTGCCCAATTTTGCTCCTATGCCTCAGCCGATCGCGCCTTCTGCCACCTCGCCCCAGGAATTGGTGAAAACCCAGCACGACTTTTTTAAGTTGGGCTACACCCGCGATGTGGATTATCGGCTGCGGCGGCTTCAAGATCTGCGTCGGGCCATTGAAGAACAACAGGATCAGCTCCTGCGGGCCTTGCAGGTGGATTTGGGCAAACCTCCCTTTGAAGCGGTGCTGGCGGAGTTGGAATTTTGCCTGCTGGAAATTGACCACGCCCTCAAACATCTGCGGAGTTGGACCAAGCCTCGATCGGTCGGGTTGCCCTTCACCCTCTGGCCCGGTCGAGCCAAGGTGCAGCGGGAGCCGTTGGGCGTGGTGTTGATCATGGGGGCCTGGAACTATCCGGTGCAGTTGACCCTGGGGCCGCTGGTGGGGGCGATCGCAGCGGGCAACTGCGCAGTGATTAAGCCCTCAGAGGTTGCCCCCCAAAGCTCCCGGGCGATCGCGGATTTAATTCGCCGGGCCTTTGACCCGATGTATGTGGCGGTGGCGGAAGGGGGAATTCAGGTCAGCCAAGCCCTGTTGGAAGAACCCTTCGATCATATTTTTTATACGGGTGGCCCCACGGTGGCCAAGGTGGTGATGGCCTACGCAGCCCAGCGACTCACACCGGTCACCCTGGAACTGGGGGGCAAAAATCCTTGCATTCTCGATCGCTCGGCCGACTTCCCGATCGCGGCCCGGCGAATCGTTTGGGGCAAATTTTTCAACGCAGGACAAAGCTGCTTGGCTCCTGACTATGTGTTAGTGCCGCGCGATCGGGAAGCGGAGTTTCTGGCGCTGGCCCAAGAGGCCATTACCGACTTCTTTGGCCCCACCCCCAGCCTCAGCCCGGATTTTGCCCGTATTGCCAATGACTATCACCTAGAACGGCTGTTGCGGTTGATTCCCGGTTCGGGCCAGGTGGTGATCGGCGGAGATGCGGATCCGAGGCAACGCTACTTGGCCCCAACCCTGTTGGCGGCGGTGCAGTGGAGCGATCCCGTGATGCAAGAGGAGATTTTTGGGCCCATTTTGCCGGTGTTGGCCTATGACCACCTGGACGGGGCGATCGCCCAAATCAACGCCCGGCCCCATCCCTTGGCTTGCTATGTGTTTGCCAACGATCGCACCATTAGCCGGGCGATCGGCCGGGAAACCACCTCGGGATCCCTTTGTGTGAATGATCTGTTGGTGCAAGCCACCGT
The DNA here is from genome assembly GCF_014698135.1 of Limnothrix sp. FACHB-881. Classification (NCBI taxonomy): domain Bacteria; kingdom Bacillati; phylum Cyanobacteriota; class Cyanophyceae; order Pseudanabaenales; family Pseudanabaenaceae; genus Limnothrix; species Limnothrix sp. FACHB-881. Next base: position 123,839 of record NZ_JACJSN010000010.1, on the reverse strand, counting down.
GCCCGATTTGCCCTTCGGTGGCGTGGGAGCCAGCGGCATGGGGCGCTATCACGGCCGGGCTGGGTTTGAGCTATTTTCCTATCAGCGCAGCCACCTGTGGCGATCGGCCAAGCCGGAATTTCCGATGCGCTATCCGCCCTACGACGACAACAAATTATCCTGGCTGTCGCGATTGCGGTCTTAACTGTTCCTTAAGCCCAAAGAAACCCTAGGGGACGATCGTGATCGTGATCACCCCCTGTAGAATAGGAGGCTGCAAGTTAGCCCAACCCGCTCCTAAATCACCCAATCGCAGATCCTCAGTGATTTGTCGCGATTTTGGCTGGCAACTTTGGGCCAACCCCTCGCTTCGTCAACCCGCAGCGAACTAGACCTTTCCTATCTGCCAACCGCACACTCGCCCCATGCCGAAGGTACTTGTCTCCGACCCGATCGACAAAGCCGGCCTCGACATTCTGTCGCAAGTGGCCCAAGTCGATGTCCGCACCGGCCTGCCCGAAGATGAGCTGGTGCAAATCATCGGTGAATATGACGCGCTCATGATTCGATCGGGTACTCGTGTCACTGCCCGTGTGATCGAAGCCGGCCAAAGCTTGAAAATTGTTGGCCGCGCTGGGGTCGGAGTCGATAACGTGGATGTGCCCGCCGCCACCCGCCAAGGGGTTGTGGTTGTGAACTCGCCGGAAGGCAACACGATCGCCGCCGCCGAGCACGCCCTGGCCATGATGCTGTCCATGTCGCGCTACATTCCCGCCGCCAACGAATCCACCAAGGCCGGCAACTGGGATCGCAAGAACTTCACGGGCGTGGAAGTTTACAAAAAGACGCTCGGGGTTTTGGGCTTGGGCAAAATTGGTTCCCATGTGGCCTCCTGTGCCAAGGCCATGGGCATGAAGCTGCTGGCCTATGACCCCTTCATTTCCAAGGAACGCGCCGAGCAGTTGGGTTGTCGCTTGGTGGATTTGGACTTGCTGTTCCGTGAGTCGGATTTCATCACCCTGCACATGCCGAAAACACCGGAAACGGCCAACCTGATTAATGCTGAAGCCCTGGCGAAGATGAAGCCCACGGTGCGGATCGTTAACTGCGCCCGGGGCGGCATCATCGACGAGCAAGCGCTCTACGAAGCCCTGAAGGAAAATCGGATTGGCGGCGCGGCCCTTGATGTGTTTTTGGATGAGCCGCTGGGAGATTCGCCCCTCAAGGGCTTGGGCAAGGAAGTGGTGCTGACTCCGCACTTGGGTGCTTCCACCGAAGAGGCCCAGGTGAACGTGGCGATCGACGTGGCGGAGCAAATCCGCGATGTGCTGTTGGGGCTGCCAGCGCGATCGGCCGTGAACATTCCGGGTCTTTATCCCGATGTGATGGAGCAACTGCGGCCCTACCTGAAGTTGGCGGAAACCCTGGGCACTTTGGTGAGCCAACTGGCTGGCGGTCGGGTGGAATCCCTGACGGTGCGCCTGCAAGGGGAATTGGCGGAAAAAGACAGCAAACCCATCACGATCGCAGCCCTGAAAGGTTTGTTGTCCCAGGCTTTGCGGGAACGGGTGAACTACGTCAACGCCAGCATTGAAGCCAAGGAGCGGGGCATCCGGGTGATTGAAACCCGCGATTCTTCCGTTCGGGACTACACCGGCTCGCTGCACCTGTCGGCGGTGGGTTCGTTAGGCGAGCATTCGGCCACGGCCACCCTGCTGAGTGACGGGGAAATTCACATCACCGGAATTGATGATTTTCCGATTAACGTCACCCCCACCCGCTACATGCTGCTGACCAAGCACCGGGATATGCCGGGGATCATTGGGAAAATTGGTTCGCTGCTGGGGAGCTTCAATGTGAACATCGCCAGTATGCAGGTGGGCCGCAAGATTGTGCGCGGCGATGCGGTGATGGTGTTGAGCATTGATGATCTGCTGCCCGATGGCCTGCTCGAAGAGATTGTGAAGGTTCCGGGCATCCGCGATGCCTTCACGGTGGTGCTTTAGCGATCGCTCAGATTAGGGTTCAGATTAGGGTTGGGAAACCCAACCCCTACGGCGGTGGCAATGACGACGGATCCTAGGCTTCTTTGCTGAAAAACTATCCGGAGCTAATGATTGGAGGGCTGAAAACCACTCCATGTAGATGCACCCCGATTGAAACCTCGATTGCTGGCTGGCCCAGCTCGAGGTTTTTTCTTGCGCAAAAATCGGCTGATCACAAAAATCGGCTGATAAGTAGATCGATGGGCTAACCCATGAGTCAGCCTATGAGCAAAATTAATGGTCACTCCCTGACAAAAAAACTAGGCGATCGGGCCTGACCCTGCTACCATACGGCCTAAGTTTTGTTACAAAGACAACAGTTTGCTGGTCGCATCTTTATTGATGCTGCTCACCGAGTCTGGCTGAGTCTAGCTGGATAAAACCTAAAAGGGGTCGGCAATTGGTCGGAGCAACGGCAAAACCGGATAACCGATTAAGCGCGATCCATAACGTTTGCAAGCTGTCCTATACCCATTTGGCTTCGATCGCCCGATCGATCCCAATCATTTCACTGTGGTATGAGCCTCAAGCCGGAACCACTACCGAAGGGAGTTTCACGCTCAAGGCTTTTACGCTTTCGTGCATTGGTCTAAGATTCCCTTCAGTTTGAAGCTCAACCAGTTCAACCACGTTAACGACCAGCAAACCTGAAACCGGGAGGCAAACGTGCTGCGTTTGGAACGCATCCAAAAAATTTACCCAACGGGCCAAGTCCTGCGGGATGTGAGCTGGGAGGTCAAGCCCGGCGATCGGGTTGGGTTGGTTGGTGTGAATGGGGCAGGTAAATCCACCCAACTCAAAATCATCATGGGTGAGATTGAGCCAACGGCCGGGCAAATTATTCGCCCGGCTGATTTGCGCATTGGTTATCTCAACCAAGAGTTTGATGTGGATCCTTGCCGCACGGTGCGCGAAGAACTGTTCTCGGCTTTCACGGAAGCTTGCGAGGTGCAGGATCAAATGCACCAGGTGCAAAACGAGATGGGCGCGGCAGATCCCGATCGCCTAGAAGCCTTGCTGCGCGATCTCGACCACCTACAACGCCGGTTTGAAGCCCTGGATGGCTATGGGCTAGAAGCCCGGGTCGATCGCCTGTTGCCGGAGTTGGGGTTTGAGCCGGACGATGGCGATCGGCTGGTCAGCTCCTTCAGTGGCGGCTGGCAAATGCGGATCTGCTTGGGCAAGGTGATGCTGCAAGAGCCGGATCTGTTGCTGTTGGACGAACCGACCAACCACTTGGATCTCGAGTCGATCGAGTGGTTAGAAGGCTACCTGAAGCAACTGGGCAAGCCGCTGGTGTTGATTTCCCACGACCGAGAATTTCTCGATCGGCTCTGCACCACAATTGTGGAAACCGAGCGCGGTGTGTCCACCACCTACTTGGGTAACTATTCCCAATACCTGGCCCAAAAAGAAGAAAATCGCAGCGCCCTCCAGGCGGCCTACGATCGCCAGCAAAAGGAACTAGACAAGCAACAGGCCTTTGTCGATCGGTTCCGGGCCAGCGCCACCCGCAGCACCCAAGCCAAGAGCCGCGAAAAACAACTGGAAAAAGTGGAGCGCCTCGAAGCTCCTGTGGCTGATGTGCGCACCCTGCGATTTCGGTTTCCGCCCGCCCCGCGCAGCGGTCGCGAGGTGGTCAAAATTGAAGACCTGACCCACGCTTGGGCCGATAAGATCCTGTTCCTGGGTGCGAACTTGACCGTGGAACGGGGCGATCGAATCGCCTTCCTCGGGCCCAATGGTTGCGGTAAATCCACCCTGTTGCGCATGATCATGGGTCGGGAAGCCCCCACCGAGGGAACCGCCCAAATTGGTCAACACAACGTGATCCCCGGGTATTTTGAGCAAAACCAAGCCGAAGCCCTGGATTTACACAAAACCGTCATTGACACCCTGCGGGACGAAGCCCCAGACTGGAAAGAGGAAGAGGTGCGCAGCCTCTTGGGCCGTTTCCTGTTCAGTGGCGAAGCGGTTCTCAAGAAAGTTGAATCCTTGAGTGGGGGCGAAAAGGCGCGTTTAGCCCTCGCCAAAATGCTCGTTCAGCCCGTTAATCTGCTGATTTTGGACGAGCCAACCAACCACTTGGACATTCCTGCAAAAGAAACCCTCGAATCAGCCCTGACGCAATTCGATGGCACTGCCTTGATCGTGTCGCACGATCGATACTTTATTTCGCAAGTTGCCAACAAAATTGTGGAAGTTCGTGAAGGCGAACTGCGCGTTTATCAGGGCAACTATCGCTACTATCTCGACAAGATTGCCGAGGAACAAGAGCAAGCAAAGTTGGCAGCCATTGCCCAAGAGAAGGCGGACAAAGCGGCCGCCAAGCGCGAGAAAGAGCGCGAAAAGCAACGGGCCAAGCAGGACGCGAAAAAAGCAAACACCGGTTTGTAAATACCTTGTAACGTCTGGGATGCGCCACAAACCATCCCAGGCTTATAGGTTAAATCTCGGTGCTATTATGGCGGGAAAATTAAGCAAATATGAAGAGCAATCAGAGTATGGTGGAGTCAACTGTCTCCCCTGTCGTGCTGATCATTCTTGACGGCTGGGGCTACCGCGAAGATCGCAACGGTAATGCGATTGCCGAAGCGAAAACCCCGATCGTTGATAGCCTTTGGGCAGCCTATCCCCACACACTGATCCGCACATCAGGTAAGGCGGTTGGACTGCCCGAGGGGCAAATGGGTAACTCTGAAGTGGGCCACCTGAACATTGGTGCGGGTCGGATTGTGCCCCAAGAGTTGGTTCGCATTTCCGATGCCGTTGAAGACGATTCAATTTTGAGCAATCCTGCCCTGGTCGCCACCTGTCAGCAGGTTAAAGCCAGTGGCGGCAAGCTCCATCTGATTGGCCTTTGTTCCGATGGGGGTGTGCATTCTCATTTGGATCATGTGGCCGGGTTGCTGAAACTGGCAACGCAACAGGGAATCACGGAAGTCTGTATTCACGCCATCACCGATGGTCGCGACACCCAGCCCAACAGTGGCATTGAGTTTCTGACTCGCCTGCAAGGGCTGATTGATGACGCGGGGGTGGGTCAAATCACGACGGTTTCCGGGCGCTACTACGCGATGGATCGCGATCGCCGCTGGGATCGGGTGCAAAAGGCCTACCAGGTGATGGCCACGGAGGGTGAAGTGGATGGGCGATCGCCCGTGCAGATCCTTCAGGACTCCTACGCGGAAAAGGTTTTTGATGAGTTCATTCTGCCGGTGCGGGTGGCTCCGGGGGCCGTGGCGGCCCAAGACGGCGTAATTTTCTTCAATTTCCGTCCCGATCGGGCGCGGCAGCTCACCCAAGCGTTCATGGATCCTCAGTTTGATGGGTTTGAGCGCGAACTGGTGCAACCGATCCATTTCGTCACCTTCACCCAATATGATCCCGAGCTACCCGTGGCCGTGGCCTTCGCGCCGCAGGATCTGAAAAACATTTTGGGTGAGGTGTTGGCGAATCATCGCCTCCGCCAGTTTCGAGCTGCCGAAACGGAAAAATATGCCCATGTTACCTACTTCTTCAATGGTGGTTTGGAAGACCCCTTTGAAGGGGAAGATCGGGTGCTGATCCCGAGTCCGATGGTGCCAACTTACGATCGCGCGCCGGCCATGTCTGCGGACGCGGTGACCGATGCGGTGGTTTCCGCCATTCAAAAGGAGGTCTACTCCTTGGTGGTGGTGAACTATGCCAATCCGGACATGGTGGGCCATACTGGACAGATGGAAGCGGCCATTCAGGCCATTGAAACGGTCGATCGCTGTTTGGGCCGGGTGTTGACGGCGGTCTCCAAGGTGGGCGGCACGGTGCTGATCACCGCTGACCACGGAAATGCGGAATACATGTTCGATGAGGCGGGTAATCCCTGGACAGCCCACACCACCAACCGTGTCCCATTCATCGTGGTGGAAGGGGAGCGCCGCAAGGTGGTCGGCCATGGCTGCGATGTTCAGTTGCGGGATGATGGTTGCTTGGCGGATATTGCGCCGACGATTCTGCAATTGCTGAATTTGCCCCAGCCCTCTGAAATGACGGGCAAGTCGATCGTGGCTCCGGCGGCCTATGAAGCCAAGTTGAATCGCACGCCGGTCACGGTAGGCGTTTAGACCAACGGGGGCCGCTGGGGGTCTCCATCCGGCTGTAAAATGTTGATTCCGCTATTGCTGGGTACAATCCTGCGTTTCCTATGCTGACCACGATTTTGGAAATAATCTGGGCCCTGTCTGCCCTCGGTTTGGTGGTGTTTGTGCTGTTGCACAGCCCCAAGGGCGACGGTCTCGGCGGCATTGGCGGCCAAGCTCAACTGTTTTCGAGCACCAAGAGCGCGGAAGCCACGCTGAATCGCATTACCTGGACGCTGGCTTTGGTGTTCATGGGTTTGGCGGTGGTGCTGAGTGCCGGCTGGCTGAAGGGTTAGGGGCGATCGCCCAATGGGTGGGGTGTCCCGCAACCGACAACGATGGCAGAGCGCGATGGTCTACGGGGCGATCGCGCTCTGTTGTGTTTTGGGCGGTTGGGTCTGGAGTGGTCTGGGAATTTGGGGGCTAGTCGATCGAGGGGGGGATTCGCTCGCCCAAGCAACGGAACCACCGCCGTCCCTACTCTCCCAACTACCGCCGCCCCAGGTACACCCGTTGCCGGCCCGTTTGCAACAGTGGCGCGATCGCCCGGCGGCCCAATCAAGACTTGTTCCGCCGCGTAACGGGGCCGGGGATGACTTCGACCCAGATTCCTTTGGTTCAGATTACTTCGACCAAATTGAACCCTCGATCGTGGGTCACCTGATCTGGTCGCAGTTTCCGATCACCGTTGCCCTTGCTCCCACACCGCCCCGCGCGGCAGCTTGGCGCAAGGCCGTGACCCAGGCGATCGCCGATTGGCAACCCTATCTATCGCTGCAACTGCTGGACGCTGGGGATTCGACCCCGGCCGACATCACCATCGCCCTGGGCAATCCCACCCTGCGCAATGCGGCCGGTTTGCCCCGAGCTGCCAACGCCCGCACCACCTATGAGTTCTATTGGGATCTACGGGGCGATCGCCCCCGACTAGCCCACCGATTCACGATCGAGCTGCGGGGCGATCGCGCGTTTGCTCAACTGCTGGGCACGGCTCGCCATGAGTTGGGCCATGCCCTGGGAATTTGGGGCCACAGTCCTAATCCCCAAGACGCGCTTTATGCCGCCGCCGTGGCCAATCCGCCCCCCATTTCCGATCGGGATCTGAACACCCTAGTAAAAATCTATGAGCAACCCACCCGCCTCGGTTGGCCATTAAACTAGGGCGATCACCAGTCAAAATGCGCTAAGTCCTGCTTAGAATCCCATCTCTTCTGAATGGTGTTAAACCCTTCTGGCTATGTGGAACCTCATTGGCTTATTGATGATTTCTAATATTTTTATGACCTTTGCTTGGTATGGTCATTTAAAAGATTTGAAGACTGCACCCCTGTGGGTTGCAATTGTCGTAAGTTGGCTGATCGCCTTTCTAGAATATTGTTTTCAAGTACCTGCCAATCGCTTGGGCACGCAATACTTTAATCTACCGCAACTCAAGGTTTTGCAGGAGGTTATTACGATGGTGGTGTTTGCTGGATTTAGCGTTTGGTATATGAAAGTCCCCGTGACACGCAATTACTTTCTGGCTGCTATGTTGCTGGCGGGCGCTGCTTATTTGATTTTTAGCGATCAAACCAAATCTTAAGCAAACAAAATCTTAAAATCGTCGCCACCGAAACTTAACCGTTCAAATTTAGCCAATCCCAGTCGCCTAAATCATCATGCCTAATCGCCTTGCTAGTAGCCAGAGTTTATATCTACAAAAACACGCGAATAATCCCATTGACTGGTGGCCTTGGTGTGAGGAAGCCCTTGCCCAAGCGAAACAGGAAAATAAACCGATTTTTTTGTCCATTGGCTATTCCAGTTGCCATTGGTGCACGGTGATGGAGGGTGAAGCCTTTTCAGATCCGGCGATCGCGGATTACCTGAATGCGAATTTCTTGCCCATTAAGGTCGATCGGGAAGAGCGCCCCGACATCGACAGCATCTATATGCAAGCGCTGCAAATGATGATTTCCCAAGGGGGCTGGCCGCTGAATATTTGGCTGGATCCCTACGATTTAGTGCCGTTTTATGGGGGAACCTATTTTCCGGTGGAGCCGCGCTATGGCCGGCCAGGATTTTTGCAATTGTTGCAAGCGCTGCGCGATCACTACGACCAACAGCCGGAGCAAGTGGCCCAAATTAAGGGGCAAATTCTGGCGGCCCTGCAACCAACGGTGGATTTAGCTGCGGGGGCCAATTTGTTCGATCGCACCTTGGTTGAGCAAGGTTGGCAGGAAAATGCGGCGGTTTTGGCCGAAGGGCGATCGAGCAATCGGTTTCCAATGGTTCCCTATGCGGATTTTGTGTTGCGGGGCTATCGGGTCACCAGTCCCGAGCCTTGGAGCGACCAAATTCCAGAAGCCCTGCGCCCCAGTTTGCAACGGGGGGTGGCCCTGGCCCTGGGCGGCATCAACGACCATGTGGGCGGCGGCTTTCATCGCTACACCGTTGATCCCACCTGGACAGTGCCCCATTTTGAAAAAATGCTCTACGACAATGGGCAAATCGTGGAGTTTTTGGCGAATCTGTGGAGTGCGGGGGCCCAGGATCCCTCCCTGCGATCGGGAATTTTTGGGGCGATCGACTGGCTCCGCCGTGAAATGACCAATCCCGATGGCGGCTTCTATGCGGCCCAAGATGCCGACAGCTTCACCGATCCCGCAGCGGCGGAACCGGAAGAAGGTGCATTTTACGTTTGGGGCTGGGATGAGCTGGAATCTTTGTTGGAACCGGAAACCCTCTCGGCATTGGTGGAACAGTTCACGGTTTCAGTGCCGGGCAACTTTGAAGGTGTGAATGTGTTGCAGCGGCGATCGGGCGGGACTTTGCCGGATGGGGTGACAGAGGCGATCGATCGCCTGTTCACGGTGCGTTACGGCCAGCCCCGCGCCCAGTTGGCCCAATTTCCACCCGCCCGCAACGCCACCGAGGCGAAAACCGTCGCTTGGCCCGGTCGCATTCCCGCTGTTACCGATACCAAGGCGATCGCCGCTTGGAATGGTTTGATGATTGCCGGGTTGGCCCGGGCGGCCGCCGTGTTTCAGGACTTGCCCGCCTACCAGTTAGCTGCCGGAGCAACCCGCTTTTTGCAAACTCATCACGGTGCGGGCGATCGCTTCTATCGGCTGAACTACGACGGACAACCGGCGATCGGGGCCCAAGCGGAAGACTACGCCGAAGTGATCCGCAGCCTGCTGGAACTGCACCAGGCCGCAACAGCCCTGATCGCCACGGGGCAAATTACTCCCTCAGAGGCGGATCAGTGGCTAGCCTTAGCGACCCAACTTCAGGCGGAATTTGATCAGCACCTGTGGGATGCTGATCATGGCGGATATTTCAACGCGGACGATCGCCCGGATTTAATCATTCGCGAGCGGAGCATCATCGACAACGCCACCCCCGCCGCCAACGGCACAGCCCTGGGCAACTTGGTGCGCCTGGCCCTGCTCACGGAAAATTTGACCTATCTCGATCGCGCTGAACAGGGCTTCCGCAGTTTCCATCGCTTCTTAGACGAGCACCCCCGCGCTTGTCCCAGTTTGCTGGCAGCCTTGGATCAGTTCCAGCGGCCAGTGCTGGTGCGGGCCAAGGCGGAAACCCTGGCCCTCTTGGCCCAGCAATATTTGCCCACTACGGTTTTGCGGTTGGATCAGCAATTACCGCCAGGGGCGATCGCCCTGGTTTGCAAAGGGCTAACCTGCCTGCCTGCCGCCACGGATCAAGCTCAACTCTGGTCTTTGCTGAAGCAATGCCAGGGGTAGGCTTATGGCGGTTAATCCCGGCCAGAGATGCCAGTGCTCCTACAAGCGATCGAACCAGCCCTAGCGATTCAGGTATTTCATCGCCAACCCCATCAAATCCGACATATCAATATCCCCATCCCCGTCACTATCCAAATAGCCACCGAGGAGCGAATTGCCTTGCTCGTTGGACTTTAAAAAGTTCAGCATCAGGGGCACTGCCATCGGCAAAATCGGTTCGATCGACCCGGCGGGCAGCCCTGTGCGGGCCTCAATTTCCCCCAGCATTTGTTCCACCTGGGGTTGATTCAAAAACGCCTCGATCGCCGCTGCATTGGGTTCCGTGCCGCCCAATTGATCAACCAACGCTTGGGTTTGCTCAAAACCATTGGCCGCCTGGTTAGCCTGCAAGCCCTCTTTCAAATATTTCGCCACAATTCCCATCACCGCTTGGGTGTTCGCCAAGTCCAATCCCCCTTGGCTGCTGATGGCTTGGAAGGTTTGCAACATGGCTCCCAAGTCCCCTGAACCACCGGCCAGGGCAGGATTTCTCAGCAGCGAAGACAACATATCCAACATGGTCGAATCCTCAAGTTTTCCAATCAAGATCGCAAGCAGGCGTTAATTCCCAGGTTTTGATTCCCAGGTTTTAATTCCCAGATTTTAATTTCCAGGCTTTGATTTCCATCAACAGCCGTTGATTAACCCCGTCGCGACAAAAACAAACAAGGGCAAGGTCTGTGGAATCCTTGCCCCTGCTGTTGATTTTATGCGCGCTTTTGCAATGACTCCAGACGGCGCTTCGCCACATCATTTTTGGGATCGGCCGCCAAGGCTGCTTCATAGGCTTCCAAGGCTTGCTTCACCAGTTGTTTTTTCTCGTAGGCAAATCCCAAGTTATTCCAGGCGGTCACGTAGCCGCCGTTGAGTTTGACAGCTTCTTTGTATTGCCGAATGGCCAAATCAAACTGCTCTTGGGCCACGTAGGCAAATCCCAAAGCGTTGTAAACAATGGCCAAGTTATCGGTGGATTCTTCTTCACCTTTCTTGAGCGATCGCTGGAATTGCTCGATCGCCTGGCCATACATTTTTTTATCCATGTAAATACTGCCCAGTTCATAAAACGCCTGAGCACCTGCTTCCCCACTGCTGGCGGCTTTTTGCAAGCGGCTGAGGGTATTTTCTAGGCGACGAGTTTTGAACACCTGACGCAGTACAAAAAAGGCCACGATCGACAGCAGCCCCACCAAAATTGAAATATAGACAATACCAACTGAGCCTTCCATAGGGATTAAAGCAAGAGGATTGAAAGGGGGACTCGTTAATTAAAAAAATTGAAATTGCTAGGGCTTTTCGTTGACCAGCAGCTACATCAATAGCACCACATCAATAGCATCGCATCAATAGCAAAGGGCGCGATCGCCCGCGCCCTCACTATCCAGAAGGATCGATGTTGCTATCACGCCTGAGCACCACTGGCCATCGCCATCATTTTGCTGAACGAAGTGCTGAATTAAGCTGCACCCATCGGCTGGATTGATTCGCAAAATCAAGCGATCGCACCCTTAGCCCGCAGCTTTTGCCTTGGCAGCCTCGGCCACCTTGCCAAACACTTCAGGATCCAGAACAGCCAACTGGGCCAGCATTTTCCGGTTCAACAGAATATCAGCCTTCTTCAGGTTGCCCACCAATTGGCTATAGCTCGTGCCATTGATCCGAGCAGCAGCGTTGATCCGTGCAATCCACAGGCGACGGAAATCGCGCTTGCGGCGGCGGCGATCACGATAGGCGCTCCGCAGGGCCTTCATTACCTGCTGGTTAGCGGTGCGGAACAGACGCGAGTGGGAACCACGGAAGCCCTTGGCGAGCTTCAGAATCTTTTTGCGGCGTTTGCGAGCAACATTGCCGCGCTTAACACGTGCCATAGGGGTTGACTTTGCTTGAAACTAAAGCAATACAGAAAAAACAGAGGAAAGCGGGGAAGCGCCGATCGAGATAGCGGCAACTAGCATTGACAGGTTCCCCGGGCAAAAGCTGCGAGGATTTTGTCCTTAGAGATAAGGCAACATGAGTTGCACGTTGTCTGCATCGCGCTCGTGCACCAGAGCCGCACCGGCCAAACGACGCTTACGAACAGCGCTCTTCTTTTCTAGAAGGTGGCTACGCAGGGCGCTCCGGCGGGCAAATTTACCGCTACCGGTCTTGCGAAAGCGCTTGGCGGCAGCTTTGCGAGTTTTGAGTTTAGGCATGGACTTACCTCGGGGTTGGGCGCTTGGTTGGCGCGATTTCAAATCCTATCACTGCTAGCCCCATTGCGTAAATGATCGACCTATGCGGTCAAGGAGGCGCTGGGGGCAATGAAGCCTCTGAGGTCGATCGCGCTAATTGGTTGAAGGTAACAGGGCCTAGGGTTCGTCGCTGGCCATGTCGTCGTCGTCATCCAGCTCGTAGCCCGTTTCTTCGCCCACAAGCATATCGGCGATTTCTTCGTCGCGCTCGTTGTACTCAAAGTCCCGTTCATCGCGATCGCGCAGCCGACCTGATGATTCCAGCCAGTCCAAGATCGAAGCGTTGGTTTGGGCCGGGATCACGCCCGCACGAGCACGGCGCGGTTCTTCACGCAAAGCAGGAGTGTTCATCAATAGTTTAGGGATAGGTTGCTAGCGATATGGTGGATAGGGGCTTGTGCCTGTTGGGCTGGAAGCGGATCCTAGTGTTTCCACAAGAGGCCTCCCCTGTCAAGTGTGCCACGATCGCTCCGCCCCGTCCTACTGGATTGTTGAATTCATCATGCTGGGAAAATCAGATTTGCTTGCGGCCCTGGTGGGTCAAAACTTGGGTTTAAAAACCACGACCTCTGACAAGGCGGCTATTTTGGCGCTGATTACGCGGCTGGAGGAACGCAACCCAACCCCCAGCCCGATCGAGCAGCCGGCCAAGCTCGCGGGCGATTGGCAACTGCTTTACACCACCAGTCGAGAACTACTGGGTATTAATCGTCCCCCGATCGCCAATTTGGGCGCGATTTATCAATGCATTCGCCCCGATCGACAAACGATCTATAACTTGGCGGAACTCAACAACAACTTCCCTTGGCTGGAGGGCTATGTGGCGGTGGCGGCCAGGTTTGAGGCTTTGTCGGCGGTGCGGGTGGCGGTGCGTTTTCAGCGAATTGTGGTGGGTTCCCAGCGGTTAGCGAACTATCGCCAAATTACCGATTGGGTCGATCGGGCTGAACAGGGAGATCGGTTTCGAGCACTGAATTTCACCTTGAACCCCGCCCAGCAACAGGGCTGGCTAGACGTGACCTATCTGGATGATGATTTGCGAATTGGTCGGGGCAATGAAGGAAGCGTGTTTGTGCTGCGGCGAGTCTAGGTTTTTGCCCCAAGGGTTAAGCAACAGCTATTCACTCAAGCGGCTCGATCGCTCCGTGCTGCGCGGATCCAGGGCATCCCGTAGCCCATCGCCCAACAGATTAAAGGACAGCACCGTCAGCACCACCGCGATCGCCGGGGGCCAAACCAACCAAGGCTGCAATGTCAAAATCGAAGCATTGGTTCCCAAAGACAACAGATTGCCCCAGGAAGGATCGGGCTGCTGAATCCCCAGCCCCACCAAGCTCAACACCGATTCCGCCACAATGAAACTCGGCACGGCCAAAGTTGCGGAAATAATCGTGTAAGTGGCCGTTTGGGGCAACACATGCAACACCACAATCCTGAGAGTCCCGGCCCCCATGGCTCGGGCCGCCTGCACAAAGGGCCGCTCCTTGATGGACAGCACTTGGCCGCGAATCACCCGTGCCAGGCCCGACCAACTGATGAATGATGTGATGGCCACAATCAGGAAGAACCGCTGGGCACTGCTCAGGCCGGGGGGCAAGACGGCAGCCAAAGCCACCAACAGGTAAATGCCCGGAATGGTCATCAGCACTTCTGTGAGCCGCATGATTGTGCTGTCAATCCAGCCGCCAAAGTAGCCAGAAATGCCGCCAACTAACAGCCCGATCGGGAAAGAAATCGCAATTCCTACTAGTCCAATGCTGAGGCTGATGCGGCTGCCATAGACCAAGCGACTGAACTGATCGCGCCCTTGCTCATCGGTTCCTAACACGTTCCAGCGCCCGGGCCCATCGGTGCCAAATAAATGCCACCGAGCGGGGATCAATCCCCAAAGCCGGTATTCAGGGCCCGTCGTTAGCAGTCGCAGTCGAGAAGGCTGCGATCGATCCACCCGCAAAGGGCGATCACCCGTCTGCAAATCCGTTGCCCCCAGCGTTGTGGGATAAACATGGGGCCCCAAAAACTGCCCAGCCTGATCTTGCCAATGAATCACCGTGGGTGGCAGCAGGGCCCCCTGCGCTTGGACGCTGTAGGGGTCATAGGGAGCCACAAACTCCGCAAACAGGGCAACGGTGTAAAGCAATCCAAGCACGATCGCGCCCCAGCGTGCCAGCGGACTTCCCTTCAGCTTTTGCCACCATTTCATCGTTACGGAGGCCCCTTAGAATGTTAAGAAATGAATCTGTGCTGACCAATCTTAACTGACCAGCCCCAGCGGGTTTTCCCGGCCGTCCGGCGCTGCCCAGCCTCACCGCCTCGATCGCCCCATTTTTCCTTCCCCTATGACCGCTTCCTCTGACCTCGACCAGCCCCACATCACCCCGCCGGCCATGCCGTCGCCCGAGCCGATCGACCCGATCGACCCCAATGATGAGCTGCCCGATGAAGTGGAAATGTCCCTTTTTGAGCACCTAGAGGAGTTGCGATCGCGCCTCTTTGCGGCCTTGGGGGTGGTGGTGTTGGCAATGGGCGTTTGCTTCGTCTTTGTCCGGCCGATCGTGCGGCTGTTGGAAGCACCGGCCAATGGGGTGAAGTTCCTGCAACTGACACCCGGCGAATTTTTCTTTGTCTCGATCGAGGTCACTGGCTACTCGGGTTTGCTGCTGGCAACCCCCTACATCCTTTACCAAATTATTCAGTTCGTCCTGCCCGGCCTCACCCGGCGCGAGCGGCGGTTAGTGCTGCCCGCCGTTGTGGGATCCAGCGTCCTGTTCATCATGGGGCTAGTGTTTGGTTACCAAGCCCTTGTACCAGCGGCCCTCAACTTCTTCGTGAGCTATGGCGGCGATGTGGTCGAACAGGCTTGGTCGATCGAGAAATACTTTAAATTTGTGCTGCTTTTGCTCTTCAGCACGGCCCTCACCTTCCAAATACCCGTTTTGCAAGTGATGCTGGGTTTATTGGGAGTGGTTTCCTCGGGGCAAATGCTGGCGGGGTGGCGCTACGTGCTGTTGGGCGCGGTGATCCTGGGCGCGGTGCTGACTCCCTCCACCGATCCCTTGACCCAGGGACTCTTGAGCGGCGCAGTCCTTGGCTTGTATTTCAGTGGTGTTGGGGTGTTGCGCCTGCTGGGTCGTTAATTGGGTTGTTAATTGGGGTCTTGATTCTATCGAGGCATTTCCCCCGTGCCCCATGTTGAAGGCCGCCCATCCTGCAAGGAGCCTAAAGAAAGCGACCTAAAAAAGCGACCTAAAAAAGCTGATTCACCAAACTTTCCAAGTTCACGTAGGGTTGACCGCCCGATTCTTGTACCGGGTTGCCGCTGCTGAGAACGCGCGTGTTGAACAGTCGCTCCAACACTTCACGGGGATCGTTCGATCGGCGGTTGGTTTGGCTGAGGGTAAAAAGCACGTTGTTGCGATTGCAGCCCGATCGCATGTTGCCCACACTACAAACCACCGTGTGGCTATTCACCCGTCCCACGGTTAAGTAGATATTACTGAGGCGATTACCGTTCTCCCGCAGCACGCCGTTTAACCGGCTGGTGACTTCGCCGCAACGGCGCTGGGGGGTGTAGCCCGCATCGCTAAATTCTTCACTAGTCCAGGCAATGACCGGAGCTGTGCGCCCATTTCGCTGAACGGCCACCGTGGCGTAATAGCCATTGACCTGTTGGCATTGGAAGGAGGCTAAGGATTTAATAGCGCCGGCTCTGGCGGTTTCGGCGGTCATCCAAGGCAGGTTGAGGGCCACCAAACCAGCGATCGCCCATTTCATAGCTGACTTCATCGAAAACTCCTGGGTCTGAAACCCCGTACTTTGAGGATGACTTGGCGTTAAGTTTGACTGTATACCGGGGAATATTCGGGAATTCAAGTCTGGGGAGCGAACAGAAAACCGTAACTCCCGCAATCCTTTGAAATCAGGTCAGCACATTGGAGTACGCAATGGCTGGGGTCTACGGCCTGAAAGGGGAGCGGATTTCGGCACTATCAAGAACAGCACCACCTGAACGGCATTTCGTTGATAGCTTCTCAGACGTGCTAAACCCCCAAAAAGCTCCCAGGGATCTCTAACCCGGGGTCTCAAAATCCCAAGGACAGGGGCGCATGGTTACTGATCCTCAGGGCGATCGACACTTGCGCAAAGCGAGGCAGCAACTTAATCAAAAGAATCGGCAAAACGCCACAGGGGCGCAATGCCGATCCGAGGGCTGTTCCGTTTGAGCCGTCTATTCGATGATCAGGGCGCGATCGACCACCGATCGCGGCGTTTGACCAGTGGGCGAAGCGGCCGGCTCCGTGGGGGCCAGCGTTGGCGATTGGCTAGACAAGGCCAGGGACTGCTCAGGGGTCGATCGATAGCTCGCCATTTGCCAGCTTGGTTCCTGCCAGCCCGTGCTGATGGAAGCCAAGGCCGCCGTCACCACCGCCGCAATCGCGGAGCCACCAACCCATTGCAGGCGCTGTTTCCGGCGATCGAGCTTGGCCAACACGCCTTGCACCGTTTGCTCGATCGGGGCCGCAGCGGGCACCGGGATCTGAGTGATCGATCGGCTCAAACCACCCATCGTTCTAAAAACCTGTTGCACCGCTGAATCCGTCGCCAACCAGGCCTCAACCTGCTGTCGCTCTTCAGGGGTGACTTCATCATCAAGATAGGCACTGAGCAACTCAAACTGCTCAAGGCCAATGGGGGAACCCGAACCCCAAGATTCCGTAATCGCAGGATCGGAGTTTGGGTCGAGGTAATCCTGCTCTAGGCGATCGCCGTCTAGGTCTTGGTTGAGGCTGCGATCAGAATCCGATGCCACAACCCGAGACCAGAACGCTTCGGACCAATCAGGGTCTTGTCCATGGGGACGCATTTCAGAAGTCATAGCAGCACCACAGCCCTTAACAAACCAATCACAACAGCACTCGCGACACACCGTTCAATCACACAAGACCTTGGAACCTGCTAATTGGTTCCAGCTTTAGTCTAAATCTTTAGGAACCGAGATTTCTACCCTGAAACGCTTTCAATGATCAGCATTCGATCGCTGATTTCCTGATGACTTCGCTCGGTTTTTTCTTGGGTATTTGGCAAGTTCTCATTGGAACATCCAAGCAACCGGAACTTTACCGATTCAACCCGTTTTTTGAGTATACGGAGTAGCGAATACAACCTCAAACTTCTCCGCAATTCAAATCCCAATTCAAGCCCTAACTCCAGCCCCTATTCAAACCACTGGCTTAGTCCATTGAGATTAATGGCTCAGCACTAGTGATTGAGGTAATTTTGCAGTTGCGTTTGCAAGCGGGCCCGGGCCCGAGCAATTCGCGATTTCACTGTGCCCAATGAAACCCCGGTCATTTCCGCAATTTGCTCGTAGGGCAAGTCTTCAATTTCCCGCAGAATGATCGTGGTGCGGAAGGCTTCAGGCAAATCGGCGATCGCCTCTCGCAGCTTCTCGTAGAACTCTTGCGAGGATAGGTTCTCTTCGGGGCTGGGGTCAGGGGAGGCAATTTCCCAATCCAGTTCGCCATCGTCCAGTTGCCGCGTGGCATCTAAGGAGACGGGGGCCCGATCGCGCTTCCGTTTGCGCAATTCGTCATAAAACAAATTGGTGGCAATGCGGCTCAACCATCCCCGGAACTTTTCTGGCTCCTTGAGGCGGTGGAGGTGGCGATAGACCCGCAACCACACCTCCTGCGCGAGGTCTGCCCGATCGGACCAGTCCGGCGCAAGGTGATACAGCACGCGATCCACATGGGGCTGGTAGCGCCGCAGCAGTTCTGAAAAAGCAGCCCGATCGGGCTGCAAGCCTGCTTGGCAACGCAGCACCAAATCAGTGCTTGATAATTTCTGAGGCGGCACAGGCGTTTGGGGCAAGGCGGCCTCGATCTTGGACCAGGGCACGGGCGGGGAGTAGCTCATACGCGCATCTGGGTTGATGGATATCCCATGCTTTCCAGACGCGGGGGTGGTCTTCAGAGTTCCTGGCTTAAGGATTTTGCGATCGCTCAGGTCTAAAATCACCCGTTTTGGCGCAAGCTTTGGCGGCTAGCGGTAACCCGTCGCGGGACTGAGAACCAGCAGCGACGGGCAAAACGAATTGAATAACCGGGGCCTAGCGTTTGGTACTACCGGGCACATCGGCCTCGAAGGCCGGGGCCGAAGATTGCAACAGGGCGCTAACTTGCGAGAGCACATCGCCGCTGGGCTTGCCAAGGGGTTGCCGCTCCGGGAAGAATTCCGGCTTGGATTGGCTGTGAACAATGGCTTCGTTCACTTGGCTGGCAATGAGGTCTTGGAGCTGTTCCTTGGCCCGTTGGCGTTGGTAGTTGGCTCCCTCCTCGGTGGTGGCGTAGAGGGGCGGCAAGCGATTGAGGGCATAGGCAGCAATATCGCCCACATCCAAAGCCCGATCGCTGGTGGTTTCAATTTCCGCGACTCGGGTAATGGCCTCCGTGAGCACCAATTCTTCCATGACGTTGATAAATTGCTTGCGCGGCAGCACAACCACTTCACCAGTCAGCAATGCACCCATCAATCGATCGAGAGCCATATACTCCTCGATCGATAACTCGGAAGCTGTATCGCAAATCCGCCCCACTTCCGCTTCCATGGCCGGAGTCAAATAGCCATCGCGTAACGCTTGTTCAACAATTTTTTCGATGCTCATAACTCTGCGTGATACCAGGATTCGAGGTCAGTCGGGGTCAGATTGACGGGACTTATAGACAGGGTAAAGTATGCGCGGAAAGCCAGCGACCTAATCCCTCCCTCAAGACGTAATGATGATTTGACGTAATGATGATTTGGAGGTGCGGTGCGATTTTCTGCCGTAGCCACTCACACCGGTCTAGAAACGGTTTGATCTAGAAATCCAATCTAGAGGCAAACGTTTTCCATCACCATTTTTTTAATCACTATTTTTGGGTGGCCATTCTTTCACAATTTTCCGCTGCTAATTTGACGTTTGCCAACTTAACCCTACGGCCGATGGCTACCCCGCTCCCATTTAACCTTGCTGGTTTCTCCCTCAATCTCAGGGAACGGCAGGCAAGCGATCGCCCGCTAAGTAATTGTAACTAGCTCCTCAAGGCATCAAACCCAGTCATGGCAGTGGTTTTGGAGCAAGTTCCCCGATCGACGCGGGGCACCACCGGAACCGAACCAAACTGAGTTCGGTTGCTGGCTGCTTAACAGTAAGTTACATTTGGTTAAGACTCGGGATCGCCCGAGCCGCATAACAGGCACATAACAGGCATTGATTGAGGGGCAACTCATCAGATGAAATTCTCTTGGAGAGTCGCGCTGCTGTGGACGTTGCCCGTCCTGATCGTAGGGTTTTTCCTATGGCAGGGCGCAGTTTCGGGCCCCACAGCAGACATGGGTAAAAACGCGGCGAATACCCGGATGACCTACGGCCGCTTTTTAGAATATTTGGATGCAGGCCGGATTGTTGAAGTTGACCTGTATGAGGGTGGCCGCACGGCGATTGTCGAGGCTGTCGATCCCGAGCTGGATGGTCGTCTTCAGCGTTTGCGGGTTGATTTGCCCGTGGCCGCGCCAGACTTGATTGCCAAGCTGCGCGAAGCTGGGGTGAACCTGGATTCGCACCCGATGCGCAACGATGGGGCCCTGTGGGGTCTCCTGGGGAATTTGGTGTTCCCGATTTTGTTGCTGTCGGGGTTGTTTTTCCTGTTCCGGCGATCGAACAATGTCCCCGGTGGCCCTGGCCAAGCCATGCAATTTGGCAAGTCGCGGGCCCGGTTCCAAATGGAAGCCAAAACCGGCGTGATGTTTGATGACGTGGCCGGCGTGGACGAGGCCAAGGAAGAACTGCAAGAAGTTGTTACCTTCCTGAAGAAGCCGGAACGCTTTACGGCGGTGGGCGCACGAATTCCGAAGGGCGTGTTGTTGGTGGGCCCTCCGGGAACCGGCAAAACCCTGTTGGCCAAGGCGATCGCCGGGGAAGCGGGCGTACCGTTCTTCAGCATCTCCGGTTCGGAATTTGTGGAAATGTTTGTGGGCGTGGGCGCTTCCCGCGTGCGCGACCTGTTCAAAAAAGCTAAGGAAAACGCCCCCTGCATCATCTTCATTGATGAAATTGATGCGGTGGGTCGCCAACGGGGCGCAGGCATCGGCGGCGGTAACGATGAGCGTGAGCAGACCCTGAACCAAATGCTGACCGAAATGGACGGCTTTGAGGGCAACACGGGGATCATTGTGATCGCAGCAACTAACCGCCCAGATGTGTTGGATTCGGCCCTGCTGCGACCGGGCCGGTTTGATCGCCAGGTGACGGTGGATGCGCCGGATGTGAAGGGCCGTGTGGAAATCCTGAATGTCCACGCCCGTAACAAAAAGCTGGCGGATGAAATTTCCCTAGAGGTGATCGCCCGTCGGACTCCTGGCTTTACGGGGGCTGACCTGTCGAACCTGCTGAATGAAGCGGCTATCTTGACGGCTCGCCGCCGCAAGGACGCAATCACGATGCAGGAAATCGATGATGCGGTCGATCGGGTGATTGCTGGGATGGAAGGCACGCCCTTGGTCGATAGCAAGAGCAAGCGCCTGATTGCCTACCACGAGATTGGCCACGCGATCGTGGGGACGCTGATGAAGCACCACGACCCGGTGCAGAAGGTGACCCTGATCCCGCGCGGTCAAGCTCGCGGTCTGACCTGGTTCACCCCCAGCGAAGATCAGATGCTGATTTCGCGATCGCAAATCATGGCTCGGATTTCCGGTGCTTTGGGCGGTCGTGCGGCGGAAGATGTGATCTTCGGTGATGCGGAAGTGACGACCGGGGCCGGCGGCGACTTGCAACAGGTGGCCAACATGGCTCGGCAAATGGTGACCCGCTTTGGGATGTCGGACATTGGCCCAATTTCCCTGGAGACCCAATCGTCTGAGGTGTTCCTGGGTCGCGACTGGCTGACCCGATCGGACTATTCCGAAGAAATCGCAGCCCGGGTGGATGCCCAAGTGCGCTCGATCGTGGATCACTGCTATCTGGAAGCCAAGCGGATCGTTCGCGAAAACCGGACGGCGATCGATCGCCTGGTGGATCTGCTGGTGGAAAAGGAAACGATCGATGGTGATGAGTTCCGCCAAATTCTGGCCGAATACACCACGATTCCGGACAAGGAACAGGCCTCGACCCAGTTGGTGTTTTAGGCTGAGCCAACCTTGAGGACGTAAGCCACAATCTCAATGAAATGACCGGGAGCGATTGACCCATGGGGCGATCGCTCCCGGCTTTTTTGCGGGATCGCCTGCCCGATCGCCCCGAGCAACACCTGGGCGTGATTAACCAACAGGGGCGATCGACTGGATTTTTCGAGCGATTGGGATCAGCAGTGCAGGATCAAAATTCAGCATTGGCAATTGGCCGATCCTGTGCCACAACAATTCTTAATGGATTTTTGATGAGGATTTTGCCAGTCGATCCGGGTTCGGAATTCCAAGGAGCGGATCGCCGATCATCAGGATTCGTGCTTTAATGAGCGCCTAAGGTTGCCCATCCCGTATCTAATCAAACGGGTCATGGTTTTAGCCCCTCAGCGCGGTTTCCTAACATCGTGATCGCCCATGCTGCAACACCGTTAACGACCATCTTCGCGCGATGCCCAGGGTCTACCTCCAGGGAGTCAGGGAATGATGGAAAACGTTAAATCGGGAACGCGGCACGGATAGAAGCGATGCTTGGACAGATGGTGTGTGTGTGGTGTGACGAGTGAGTTACTGGTTTTGTCGTGGATGCTAAATTTCCAGTTCAAAAATCCTTTGCACTAACCGGCACGCAGCTATTTTTGCTGCTGACGGGTTGCCTGAGCGCTGCCGCAGTGACAATCGACGGTCTGTCTGGGCGATCGCCCTACGGCCTGGAATCGCTCACCTTGCCGCTGGTGACAGCCGCCGCTGTGACCGCTGCGATCGGGTCTTGGGTAGTGCCCCTGTTGCGCCGTCTCAAAACCGGCCAGGTGATTCGAGAAGATGGCCCCCAATCCCACTTTGTGAAAGCGGGAACCCCCACCATGGGCGGCATCTTCTTTGTGCCCACGGCCGTGGTCTTGACCCTACTTTTAGGAATAGGTTGCGGTTGGTCTGGTTCCCAGTGGGCCGATGCACTGGCGGTGGGAGCCTTGACCCTGGCCTACGGTTTCATCGGTTGGATTGACGATTGGCAGGTCTTGCGCCGCAAATCGAATAAAGGCATTACCCCGCGCCAAAAGCTGGCGCTGCAAGTGCTGTTTGGTGGATTGTTTTGCCTCTGGTTGGGGCTGACAAAATCTTGGGATTTAACAACGGTGGCCCTGCCCTTGGGGTTTGCGCTGCCCTTGGGAATTTTGTTTTTCCCGATCGGCTGGTTCACCCTGGTGGCGGAAAGCAACGCTACAAACCTCACCGACGGCTTGGATGGACTGGCGGGCGGCACTGGGGCGATCGCCCTCTTGAGCCTGGGAGCGATTGTTTACCCCACTTCTCCGGCCCTGGGTCTCTTCTGTGCTTGCCTGTCGGGAGCCTGCCTGGGTTTTTTGGCCTATAACCGCAATCCAGCCCGCGTGTTCATGGGCGATACGGGATCTTTGGCCCTTGGCGGTGCGTTGGCTGCCGTGGCCCTATTGACCCACTCGCTCTGGAGTTTGGCCATTGTTGGCGGGGTGTTCCTGGCTGAAACCCTCTCGGTGGTGTTGCAGGTGAGCTATTACAAAGCCACCAAAGGCCCGGACGGCAAGGGCAAGCGGCTCTTCAAGATGGCCCCGCTGCATCACCATTTTGAGCTTTCTGGCTGGTCAGAATTGCAAGTGGTTTCCACGTTTTATCTGGTGGCTGCGGCCCTTGGTGCTCTGGGACTCTGGTGGCGTTGAGCATCCCCTTCGTTGCAGTTGCAATTGCAATTGCAATTGATCTGGTTGCTAGCGCAATTCCCTGCCATCCAAGACTCAAACCCTCAGAAACGCCTGAAACGATACCTTAAATAACGCCTGAGATTGCGGGGCCCCGGGCCCCGTTTTTTGTGGGGCAATCATCCCGTGGAATGGCAAACTCAACAGTATCCTGAAGGGGGCAAGCTGTCGGGGCTGTGGCGATCGCCTGACCGATCGAGCCGATGGCCTGGATAAACCAGCGAATTGAGTCAGCGAATTGAGTCAGAGCATCAAGCCCATTGGTTAAGCAGCATGATTTTTGGATGTTCCTTGGCGTTCTAGCAAGCATGGACGATTCTGATCTGGATTCGAGGGAACCGGTGAGCGCAGAGGGGCGATCGACCGTTGCCATGGAGCCGGAGTCTTGGCCCATGGTGTCCGTGATTGTGCCGATTTATAACGGCGAGGCGGACTTGCCTCCCTTGGTTGATTGCCTGTTGGCTCAGGACTATCCCCCCAGCCAAGTGGAATTTATTCTGGTGGACAATCGCAGCGGCGATCGCTCCTGGGATTGGCTGCAGCGGGCCCAGCAAATGGCTAGCGATCGGGGATGGCAACTGCATCCTCTTCAGGAATTGACGATTCAGTCGTCCTATGCGGCGCGGAACCGGGGAATTCGGGTAGCGCGGGGGGAAATTCTGGTGTTTACGGATGCGGACTGTCGCCCTCAACCGCAATGGCTGCGATCGCTGATTGGAGATTTTGCCGATCCCGCGACTGGGATGGTGGCTGGGGAAATCACGTCCCTGCCGGGCCATACCCTGCTAGAACGCTATGCCGATCGTCAAGAAACCCTCTCGCAAAAACACACGATCGACCATCCCTTCTTGCCCTATGGCCAAACGGCGAACCTGGCGGTGCGGCGAGAAGTTTTCCAGGCGATCGGGCTATTTCGTCCTTATCTGACCACCGGAGGCGATGCGGATTTGTGTTGGCGGATGCAACAGGCCACGGATTGGGTGATCGCCTTTGCGCCGGGGGCTATTGTGGAACACCGCCATCGGGCCACCTGGCAGGAATTTGCCAGTCAATGGCGGCGCTATGGCCGCTCCAATCGCTACCTACACCAGTTGCATGGTGTGCCGCTGATGCGTCGTCGATCGGCCCGCCAGGAATTGCGCCGTTGGGTGCGCTGGAGCCTGCGAGAGTTGCCCCTGGCTTTTGGGCGCTGGCTGTTTAAAAAAGGCTCCCTGCTCGATGCCCTATCAACGCCCATTGAACTGTTGGGCAGTCGTGAACGTTGGCGTGGGCAAGTGCGGGCCCAGTTACCCGATCGCGCGGACTGGATTGAGCCATTTGAGGCATTGAAATGAACTGTTGCTGAACCTTTTGGGTTCGCTTCTGAGATAACCAATTAGCTTGTTAACTTGGCTCGGAATTGATGAGCTTAGATTCGATCGAGCACTGCAATACCCAACAAATTCAGCCCCAGTTTCAGGGTGCGTGCCGTGGCATCGCAGAGCACTAATCGAGAAGTGCGATCGGGTTCTGTGGCATTCAAAACCGGGCAGCGATCATAGAATTTATTGAATTTTTTGCTCAGTTCAAAAAGATATTCACAGAGACGATTGGGCATCAATTCCGCCGCGATCGCCTCTAGAACCTCATCCAGTCGCAAAAGATGCTTGAGCAATGCCCATTCGCTCTCGTCACTGAGGATGAGTTCGGTACTGTCCAAGTTCTGGAAATCAATTTCACCCTTACGGCTAATGCTTTGAATCCGGGCATAGGCATAGAGCATATAGGGTGCTGTGTTGCCCTGAAGCGCCAACATTTTGTCGTAGCTAAAGGCATAGCTACTGGTGCGGTTTTGGGACAAGTCCGCATATTTCACCGCGCTGAGGCCCACAATTTGCGCCACCTGCTCAATGAACTCGGGAGTTTCACTGCGCTCTTCTGACTGCAACCGCTGTTCCACGTCGGCCTGCGATCGATCGATCGCCTCCGCCAACAAATCCTTCAGCTTCGGTGTATCTCCCGATCGGGTCTTCAGCTTTTTGCCGTCCTCACCCAGCACCAAACCAAAGGGCACATGCACCAGTTCCACTCCCGCCGGAACCCAGCCTGCCCGCTCGGCCACCTGGAACACCTGGGCAAAGTGGTTTGCTTGCCCCGAATCGGTGACGTAAATGATTCGATCGGCCCGGTCTTGGGTGGTGCGATAGCGAATGGCGGCCAAATCCGTTGTGGCGTAGTTGTAGCCCCCATCGGACTTTTGAACAATCAGGGGCAGCGGGTTCCCGTCCTTATTCACAAAACCGTCCAGGAACACGCAGCGGGCCCCCGCATCCTCCACCAGCAGGCCCGCCGTTTCCAGGGCGCTCACCACCTCCGACAGCAGGGGGTTATAGAACGATTCTCCCCGTTCCGTGAGTTGAATATCGAGCAGGTCGTAGATTTTTTGGAATTCCCGCCGCGATTGATCGCAGAGCAATTGCCAGGCGCGGCGGCTGTCGGGATCGCCGCCCTGCAAGCGCACAACCTCTTGGCGCGATCGCTCTTTGAAATCCTCGTCCTCATCAAACCGCTTTTTCGCTTTTTGATAGAACGCCACCAGATCGCCCAGGTCGATCGCATTGGCGTTGGTGAGGGCTTCCGGGGCCACTTCCCGCAGATGGGTAATCAACATCCCAAACTGCGTGCCCCAATCGCCCACATGGTTCAGCCGCAACACGTCGTGGCCCAAAAACTCCAAAACCCGGGCCAGCACATCGCCAATGATCGTGGAGCGCAAATGGCCCACATGCATTTCCTTGGCAATGTTGGGGCTGGAAAAGTCCACCAAAATGCGCTGCGGTTGCGCTACGGGGTCAATGCCCAGTCGATCGCTCCCTTGGCTCAATCGCAATTGCCCCAACAGGTAGTCGGCCTTGAGGGTCAGGTTAATGAAGCCCGGCCCCGCAATGGTAGGGGGTTCGCAGAAATCCTCGATTGCCAAGGCCGCCACGATCGCGCTGGCGACCTCGCGCGGTGGCTTGCCCCACTGTTTCGCTAAGGACAGGGCCACATTGGCTTGGTAATCCCCAAACTTGGGATTGCTGGCCGGAACCAGCATCGGATCCGTGCCAACCAACTCCGGGCCAAAGGCCTTGACCAGGGCGGTTTCCAGGGCTGAACGAAGGCGGGCGATCGCGTCTTTCACCGGCAAAAAGGGGAACGGTTTCCAGAAAAAAATCTCGCCCACAAGATAAGGCGCGGGGCGTTCGGCCGCGGCCAAACGTGGAGTTCCCCGCGCGCGAAGAGCAAAGGGCAATAGAAGATTTTACTGGAATTGGGGGAGAGCGAGGCCGCCCGCAAGCCGGATTCTGTTGGCTAGGTCAGTTGCGATCGGGTTAGCTAGGGCTAATTAGACTGCTGGCCCTAGCGATTCCGGCAGCGCACCCGCTCCAGATCGCCTTCAACGTTGCGGGGAATCCGCCGTAAATCGACACCGGAGCGGTAGAGGGTTGCAGAATCCCAAAGCTTGGCCCCTTCAAGGTTGGCCCCTTCAAAGTTGGTGTTTTCGTCCACGATCGCCCCGCCCAAGTCCACATTGCGCAGATCAGCTCCCCGCAGGTCAGTTCCGCTGAGGTTGGCATCCACAAAATTGGCAAACCGCAGCTTGGTGTTGCGCAGGTTGGCACTGGCCAAGTTGGCGCAGGTGAAGTAGCTGCCCTCGAAGTTGCTGTCGGAAAGATTGGCCAGTTGCAGTTGGGCCTGACGCAGCCGCGCATTGACCCGACTGATGCCGCTGAGGTTGGCTTCCTGAAGATCGCAACCTTGGCAACTGCGGGCGCTGCCGCTGATGAACTGCTGGGGATCGGTGGTGTTTTGGGCCCAGGCCACGCTGGCCAAGCTGCCTGCCAACAGGAAGGTGATCGCGGCAGTCCAAGTTTTATGGGACGTTTTCATGGGTTGACCTCTCAGCAAATCGGCAAGGATGGACAGGGTACACGCCTTAGGCAGACATCGGTGAAACGGCTGTAATGGCAGGGAACGATCGCGCTAGGATGCTTATCGGTGTCCCCCAGAGTTCCAACCTATGCGAGTTTTACGCTTGTTCCAACTGTTGTTGGCCTTGGCTGGCTCGATCGTGACCGGTCGTCAATGGGGTTCGGGTCAAGGTCAGCACAGGGAGCACCGCAGGGAACCACAGGGGCGATCGGCGGTGACCGCGATGGGCAACCGGGTGAGTCGCTCTGGGTCAATACAACCCGATCGCCAGTTCGCCCGGATCGCTTGCGGGACAGTATTCAAACCGATATCTCAATTCGTAACTGTCCGTTGGCTCCAAGTCCAGGGGGGGCTTGAGTCAGAAGGGGCTGAACGCTTTCAATGGCAATGCTTGCAGGGAATGGGGCGCAGTTTGGCGATCGGGCTGATAGGATTCCTGATTTGTGCCAGTTGGGCAATTGTGCCAATGCCGAGTTTGGCCGATGAGTTGCCCCTTGAAGCCCGCGTTCAGGCCGCGCGATCGCTGTTTGACCAAGCTTTTGAGGCCACCAATGGCGGGCAATTTGCCCAGGCCGAGCGTTATTGGACGCAAATTTTGGAACTTTTTCCCGACAATGCGGAAATTTGGAGCAACCGGGGCAATGCCCGCGCCAGCCAAAACCGGCTGCAGGAGGCGATCGCGGACTATAACGAAGCGATTAGCCGTGCTCCCAATGCGCCGGATCCCTACCTGAATCGGGGGGCGGCTCGGGAGAATGCGGGCGATTTGACGGGGGCGATCGCGGACTATGACCATGTGTTGGAATTGGATCCCAATGATGCGGCCGCCTACAACAACCGGGGCAACGCGGAGGCGGGCCTTGGCCAATGGGCGATCGCGGTTGACGACTATGCCCAGGCGGAGCGCTTGGCTCCCGATTTTGCGATCGCCCGGGTGAACCATGCCCTCGCCCTGTTCCAGGTGGGCGATCGGGCGGAGGCCTTGCGCCTGTTGCGGAATTTGGTGCGGAAATATCCCACCTTTGCCGATGCGCGGGCGGCCCTGACGGCGGCCCTGTGGGATGCGGGCGATCGGGGCGAGGCCGAAAGCCAGTGGGTCTCGGTGGTGGGTCTCGATCGGCGCTATAAGGACTTGGAGTGGGTGGCGAAGGTGCGCCGTTGGCCGCCCGCCATGGTGACCGCCCTAGAAAAATTCCTCAAGCTTTAACCTCTAGAGCAATCCAGCGGGCGAGAACTGGCATTGTCCATCCCTGCTGGATTGCGTTGAAGTTGAGCGAGTTGAAATTGAGCGAGTTGAAGTTGAGCGAACTGGCATTTAGCGAGCGGCAGCTCGATCGCGCTTGAGGCGATCAAGCAACACTTGTGCATCCTTCAACAGTTGAGTGCCCCAGAGGTTGTCCTTCAGGTACTGCAAATCCGCATAGCGCTCATCGGTGTCCAAAGCTTCCTGGGCCAGGGCCAACCCCTTCAGGCAGTTGGGGTCTCGGGCTTGGCTTTGGCAACCGGCAGCGGTGTAGGTGGCCGCAGCGATCGCCAGTTTGGGTTCTGCGGCGGTTGGATCCACGGCCAAAGCAGCTTCCCACTCCTTGAGGGCACTTTCCCGATCGCCCAACTCATACAGCGCCAAGCCGATATTGTTCACCGCTGGCCACATCCGTGCTTCCAGGGTCACCGCTTGCCGAAACTGCTCGATCGCCTGCTGAAACCGGCCCATGGTTAGGTAGACATTCCCCAAGTCAAACCGGCCCGTGGGCGAGTCCTGAAGCTTGAGGCCCGCCTGCAACGTGGTTAGCGCCTCATCCCAGCGCTTCTGTTGCCCGTAGGCCGACCCTAACGCTAACAACACCGATGGATCTTCCGGAGCCAAGGCCCGGGCCGATTCCAGCACCTGAATGCCCCGATCGATTTGCTGAGATTGGAGATATAACCCGCCCATCAATCGCAAAACTTGCGGATTTTTGGGAGCGAGATAGGCCGCCACTCGAATGCGGGCCAGGGCCTCATCGTATTGCTCAAACTGCACCAAACGCGCCGCATCTTGGGCTAGATCCAAAGCCTGCTCAGACCACTGGGGATCAATTGGCGGTGCATAGGGCAGCAACACTTCCGCCCGGGCCGGCATGGATAGCCCCATGCAACCCCAAAGCACAGCCAGAACCTGGAGCGCTCGGATGCTCTGTTGTTTCAAGCTCAGTTTGCCCAGTTTGCTCACAGTCCTGTTTATCCAATGCTGCTGACAACGATCGCAAGGCCATCTTAGCAACCTGAATTAATCCGGCGGGCGGTTAATCCGGCGTGGCGGGTGAACAGGGGCACAAAACTGGGTTGGGTTCAAGACTCGATCGCCCAACATCCCTGAAATTCCGCGCGATCGCAGGTGTTGCCAGGGAGGGGATTGGCCCAATTTCAAGATTCCAGACGCTCCTTCAGGTGCTACTTCAACAGTTGCCGCACCGTGTCAATCAGCTCTTCCGGTTGGAAGGGCTTGGCGATGTAAGCATCGGCCCCTTGTTTCATGCCCCAGTAGCGATCGAACTCTTCGCTCTTGCTGGTGCAAAGCACCACGGGCACATCCTTTCGGTTGTTATCCGACTTCATCCAACGACAAAATTCATAGCCATTCATCCGGGGCATCACAATGTCTGTGATCACCAAATCCGGAGCACTGGCCTCAAATTGCACCTGTGCCTCTACCCCATCGCCCGCCAAAACCGTCGTCATGCCGTGTTTTTGGAGGAGTGCGGCAATCATCTCGCGCATCGTTGCGCTGTCATCGACAATTAGCACCTTACTCACGACATCCTCCTTCGCAGTTGGCGGCGGTTGCTGACCGCCATCCCTCGCAATCGGGCGAGTTAACCACCCATGATATGTACCACAACTTCGCGCGTGCGACCGTGCTGTCGATGTTCCCAGAGATAGATTCCCTGCCAAATCCCCAGTCCCAGTTGACCATGCACGATCGGAATTTGTTCAGAAGTGTGGGTCAAGGCGGTGCGAATGTGGGCCGGCATGTCGTCGGGCCCTTCGGCACTGTGTTGGTAGGGAGCCGATTCGGGGACGAGGCCGGCGAGGAAGGCTTCCAGGTCTTGTAACACGTCAGAATCGGCGTTTTCCTGGATCACCAGGCTGGCGGAGGTATGCTGCACAAACAGCGTACAGAGGCCGGTGGTCACTCCCGATCGCGCCACCAGTTCTGCGATCGCGTTGGTGATGTTGTGCAACCGTTTGCCTTGGGTTGAAAGGCGCAGCACCTGTTGCACATGGGTCGTTTGCGATCGCTGGTCGATCGCCCCAACCGAAATGACAGTGGCGGAGGCGCTAGAACGACTCATGGAAACTGGAATAGGGACTGAAAAAGTTCTGCATGGAGCGATCGAAATATTTCAAAAAGCAATTATTCACAAACAACCACGAACAATCACAAACAATTATTCATGGATCCGGATCGGTCGCTCTATTCCGATGCAATGCCGCCATCAAAAATAGGGTTGACACCCTCCCCACCGCAAGCGAACGGGGATTCCCAAACCTCGCGATTTGGGTTTCTGCTTCATTGTGCCAGCCCTCTGAGATTGGTTCTCTTCGGGTCTTGCGGTTGCTCCACAGACTGAAACCGCTAGCCCAGCGGCCACCTGTAATTTAGCATGACCTGAAAGGGCGGGGTTTTAGACCTAAATTTTTCTATAAATCGATTTTTGGCGAGATTTATGGACAGGATTTCCGCCATTGCCCCCGTGGTCTAGTGGTTATTTTGGACGATCGCTCCCCATCGTTCCCAGCGGCAACGGGGCAATGGGAGCCATGAATTTTTGGAATTCGTGCCTGATCGCGCCGATCGCCGTTGGGTCAAGGAAATTCGCCAGCGGCGGAACTCCGCAATCAAAAAGCTCGCCACTGCACGGAAAAATAGAGGCCATTTTCCTGCCAGGTGTCTTGGTCTGGGTTGTCCACCTCCACCAGGGGAATGGCGTAGTCTAGGCGCGCTGTGAATCGATCGCCCTGTTGCCATCGGAGGCCCAACCCGAGACCAACGAGGGTTTGGGGATCGGGATCGGGTCGATCGCCCCGGTTCCAGCCGGTTCCCACATCCAGAAAGGGCACAATTTGCATCACCCCTTTAATTTTGGGCGCGCGGAACAGGGGCAGGCGCAATTCAGCCGACCCAAACAGCCCGCCATCGGTCAGCAGCAAGTCTTGGCGATAGCCCCGAACGCTTTCAAATCCCCCTAGGCCAAACTGCTCCACGGGCAAGAGCGGGCGATCGGCCCATTGGGCCTCACCCCGCACCAGCAGCAACGTATCGGGCGCAAATTGGCGCACCCACTGGGCTTGGCCACGCCAGGCCAGGAATTGACTATCGGGCGACTCGCGATTGATGGTGGAGTCAAGGGCATCCAGTCCCAAACTCAGTTGCGATCGCAAGGCCAAAACGTAGCTTTCGCTGCGGCTGGTCCACTCATGAAACCACCGCAGGGCAGTGACACTGGTTTGTCCTTGGTCATCGGCTCCCGGGGAAAGGGGAAAGTCAATGCCGAGCAGACTGGTTTGGCTGTCCAGGTGCGAGAGGGTCAAGCCCGTGACGACTTCATAGTTGGGCTGCTGCACCAGGGGGCGGCGATAGGTCAGTTCGTATTGGTAGGAATCGGCTTGGATGTCGAGGGGGCCGAAGGGATCTTCAACGATGCTGCTGCCGGTCCATTGGAAGCGGGCCCCGATCGTGCTGTTGCGGCTGTCGATCGGGATAGTGTAACTGGCTTCGATCGAGTCGCTGCCGTCGGTGTTGGTGTAGCTGAGGCTGATGCCATCGCCTAGCCCCAGCAGGTTGGCTTGGGTGATGGTGGCGCGTCGCCGGACTGTGCCCACGCTGGGCGATCGCCCGTTATCCACCGATAGATCGCCATGGAGGCTGTCGGCTTCCGTGAGGGTGATCCGCAGCAGGTTCGTGCCCGGCTCGGTTCCTGCCGAAAGTTCTGCGGAAACGGTCTCAATGAGCGGGTCAGCCTGCAATAGTTGCAGAGCGGTCAGCAGGCGATCGACCTGAAGCGGCGGCTGGGTGGCCCGTTCAATGCGTCGTTGCACATAGCTGGAGCGCAGTCGCCGTAACCCCTGCACCTCGATCGCCTCTAGCCGGCCTTCCAGCACCCGAATTTCCACAATGCCCTGGGCCGGATCAATTTCCTGGGGCGGCAAAAAGGCTCCAGAGGTCTTGTACCCTTTGTTGACATATTGCTGCGTCACCGCCGATCGCGCTTCCAGCAACTCCGCAAAGGTGAGAGGGCGATTGGTGTAGGGCTGCAGCAGGGTCGCAAATTCACTATCTGTAAAAATTGTGCTGCCCGTGACCCGAAAGGCCTTCACAACAATTTGACCGGGAATCGGCGGCAGGTCAGAAGGCGAGGTAGGCTGCTCGATCGGGGGCGGCTGCAAAGTGGGTGGGGGTTGGTCTGGCTCCGGAATGGTGATCGAATCCGGCAGGCGATCGGGACGGGGCAAAGGGGGAGTTTGGGCGATGGCCGCCACAGCCCCACCGCCCAAACAGCCCAAGCTCGCCAGCGATCCCAGCAACCACTGCCAATGGAGATCCGCGCAATGCCTGAATACAGGCTTCAAGTCACGGTTCTTATGGTTCAATTCAGGCTTTGAGATGGGGGATCTAAAGGCTGGAGATCTGAAGGTCAAAGATCTCAAAGCTGGAGGTCTAAGCGCTGGAAATTGCAAAGATAGAAATTGCAAGGCTAGATATCGCAAGGCCATAGGTTAAGAGACTGATCGACCAAACGATCGCACCAACCGTAACAGATCAGGCAATCGGGGTCGAGCCATCTGCAATCCTTGGCCACAACCCGTTTGTGTTCAAAAGTGGGTAACGGGGTTGCTCCAAAACCGTCCAGCACAATCATGCTTTGGCGGAAGCCGTCGCTCTAGCGCTTGCATTGCTCAAAACGGGCGATCGCCAGGGCTGTCAGGTCGGCCAATCCCGGGCCTTGGTGGGTACTGGCCGCATTCGGTAAACTGCCGGGCGGAGGCGGGGGCGCGGGAGCCTCCTGGGCCGCCCACTCCTGGGCTAGGCTCGTGGGAGCGGCCATGGTGGCCAGACGAGATTGGGTGCGCAATCCCAACTGACCGTCGCTATAGTCGCTCCAGAGGCGATCGACTTCCAGCAGCAAATCACAGTCCGTCTGCATCAGGCTGTCCACCTGAGCATTAGGAGCCAAAATTTGCCAAGTCAAGACATTGGCCGTTTGCCAATGGCCGCTGGCCAACTGCTCCGCAAGACGGCTGAGGGTCTCGTTGCGAGGCCGCATGACCACCAAGGCCGCAGCCCCGGCCCAAAGCAGAATCGCAATGACCGATAAACGCTTGAAATTCACGGCCGATGTCATGACTGTTCCCGGTTGCCCCTCCATTGCGCCAGGACAATTGGCGGCCTCAGCGGTTGTTAGTGTAGTGGCCGCTGGGCTTGGGTAAGTTGACACGAGTGAATGATGCTGGGGGCTGTTTAACAACATAAGAAGCTCGTCTGCGAGAGAGCCTTGAGCGATCGCTGCTGCTGAGGCTAAGCAACCAATCCCTTCTGTTTATTCATTCTGAGGAAAAATCAGACTATCCGAATAATCTGGCATTCATTTTTGAACCATTTGAATACAGACTTTTCACATTGGAGAAAATTGCTTGATGTCCTTATCATTACCGATTCCTGACTGGTTTGAGGGCGATCGCGTTGGCGAAGTTTGGCGTGTACCCTATGCCCAACTGGCCACCGCAGCTCAACAATGGGCGAAGGCACATCAAATTACACCGGCACAGGAGGATTCGCAACGGATTGCCCTGTTAATGATTGATGTGCAAAATACGTTCTGCATCCCTGATTTTGAGTTGTTCGTGGGCGGGCGATCGGGGCAAGGGGCAGTCGAAGATAATGTCCGCCTATGTCAATTTATTTACCGAAATTTGAGCTTCCTCACGGAACTCATCCCCACATTGGACACCCATGGGATGGCTCAGATTTTCCATCCAATCTTTTGGGTCGATGCCGCAGGAAACCATCCCGACCCCTTGACTAACATTGACTGGGAAGCGGTCAAAACCGGCCGTTGGCGACCCAATCCCCAATTGCAAGCCAGTTTCCAGCTTCTGCCTGATTCCCTTGGCCAAGGGGCATCACCCGATCGCTCTCCAGAAGCCGGGAAGGTACATGGCAACTTGGCCACCTACGCCGCCCACTACACCAAAACCCTGGAAGATTTAGGTAAATATCCCCTGACCATTTGGCCCTACCATTCCATGCTAGGTGGTATTGGTCATGCAATGGTTTCGGCCGTTGAAGCCGCCTGTTTTACCCATGCCATTGCGCGGCAAATTTCAACACGATTTGAGCTGAAAGGTGGTCATCCCCTAACGGAAAACTATTCGATTCTCAGCCCTGAAATTCTGAGTGATGAACATCAACAACCGATCGCCCAAAAGAATCAGGCCCTGATTCAGCATCTTTTTGAATTTGACGCGGTGATTATTGCTGGGCAAGCAAAGAGTCATTGTGTGGCTTGGACAGTGGCTGACTTTTTGCGGGAGATTCAAACGCAAAAGCCGGAATTTGTCGATCGAGTCTATTTGCTGGAAGATTGCATGTCGCCCGTGGTGGTTCCTGGGGTAATTGACTTCACGGAATTGGCCGATCAAACCTTCCAGGACTTTGCTTCAGCGGGAATGCATTTGGTGCGGTCTACGGATTCGATCAAGCAGTGGCCAATGTTTAATCGCTAATCCCCAAAGGCGAAAAATTCAATCCGAGAACCTGCGCTGAAGTCATTTCGACAAAATGGTAAACTAGAAATAGTTTTTCCAAAAAAAGCTCATTCAACTCGCGCTTCTGCCCATGACTGTTCCCACCTCTGCCCTGCCGGAATCCTTGGCTAAATTAGTTCAGCGATTTTCCCGAGTTACCAATCCTAAGCAAGGTTACGAGCAACTCATCTGGTTTTCGAAGCGGCTTCCTGAGCTAGATGAAGCAGATCGTAGCCCTGAAAATAAGGTTCATGGCTGCACTTCGCAGGTGTATGTGGCTTCAGCACTCACCGATGGCAAAGTTTGGTATCGGGGAGATTCTGATTCACAACTGGTGAAAGGCTTGGTGGCATTTTTAGTGGAAGGATTGAATGGTCTAGCGCCGGATGTGATCATTGCTTTGAAGCCAGATTTCATTCAACAAACAAAACTCAATGCTAGCCTGACTCCTTCGCGGGCTAACGGGTTTTTCAATATTTTCAAAAAGATGCAAGATCAGGCGCGATCGCTTCAGTCAGAGTCCCCTGCGGATTTGAATGCTTTGGGTTCATTGTCCTCCCCGCCGAATCTTGAACCTAATCATGAAGCGCCTGAAAAGGTGACTGATTGAACTGTTGATGAACGCTCAATGATTCAAACATGATGATGCAAACAAAGTGGGAATGCAAACAAAGTGGTGATGCAAACACGGTAACGCAAACGCAATGAACCAAGCGCGATGAATCAAGTGCAATGAACCAGACGCGATGACTCAAACGGCTGCCTATATTTATCATGACCCCATTTTGGAATCGGTGACAGAGCCGATCGATTGGGAAATTGATGTGCAAAACCTGTATGTGGACTTGGGCGATCGGCAGGCGTTGGGGCAGCTCATGCAGTTGGTGAATCAGGGAGCAATTCACACGCTTCTCATCCGACAAATTCGCGACTTGGGCGACTCGATCGAGTCCATTCTCCATGTTTTGAATCAGTTAGAACATGCCAAAGTGGCGCTGCGGGTGATGCAGGGTGACCTCCCCAAGGGAACCGATCCTAACTGGATTCAACAGTTGCAATGGCTTCAGGAACTGAACCAAGACCAGCACCGACAGTCCATTCAAAAAGGCCACGCCCGTAATCGGTTAGCAGCCTTGCCGCCGCCGGGACGTGCTCCCTTTGGCTATCGACGGGGCAAAGATCGGTATGTGATCGATCGAGCGGCGGCCAGTATCGTAAAAGATTTTTTTGAAAACTTTTTACTCTACGGTTCCTTGCGGGGAGCCGTGCGGTTCATTAACCAAAAACATCAAAAGAAAATTTCAATTTCGACAGGTCGTAATTGGCTGACCAATCCTGCTTATCGAGGCGATCTAGCCTATAAAAATGGTGATGTGATTTTGAATACGCACCCCCCGCTGGTGTCTCGCGAAGAGGCGGCCCAGGTCGATCGGCTCTTGCGACGTAATCAGACCTTAGCTCCCAAAACGGCCAGCGCCGCGCGTTCCTTGGCGGGGTTAGTGAGCTGTGCCCAATGCCAAGCAAAATTAGCCATAACTTCCACGCGATCGCGGGGATCCAAAACCCCCAACTATCTTTACTTGCGCCCCAATCCTTGCGGAAAAGGGCCATCAGCTCCCGATCGATGCCCATTAGCGGACTATAACCAGGTTCTGAAGAAAACAATTCAGCGCATTTGTCGAGAATTGCCACAACGAGTGAGTCAAGCGCAGTTGCCCAATATTGAGCAATTAAAGTCCCAAATTCAACAACAACTTCAAGCCCAGGAAGCACGCCTAACTCAGCTTATTCAGCTTAAGGAAAATGGAATTTTAGATGAAAATACATTGCAAATTCGTTCCTATCAAATTCGGGTCGAAATGGGAACTTTGCAAGATCGACTCTCGCAATTGCCCCCTGCCAGCTTATCGATGATTTCCCGATCGGTGTCAATTCCAGAATTTTGGCAAGATCTATCCGAAGCCGAACGACGTTTTTACTTTCGCGAATTCCTGAAAGGCATCTGGCTAACTTATTCAGCCAAGGGAAAGGGAGAACCGACTTGGCGTGTGCAATCTCTGGATTTTGTTTTTTAAGATATTTTAAAAAATACAGCCTTTACCTAGAATTATTGGCACGCCATATTGCAGATGCCATGAAGCAACGGTTTGGTGGGCAATGCCCACCCTACGGGCAACTGTGCTTAGTAATCGGGGTAAGGGCTGTATTTAAAATCCGGGCTGACGATTAAGGGCATTTTGAAAAATCAAACATTGATATTTTTCTGATTTCATCGATGGGTGAAAGCAGAGAACTTCCGTCTTTTGTTTCTATGATTGACTTTCAAGAGAGCCTATAAATCTAAAACAGATTTTGAATAGTTTTAGTGTTTTTGGTGGCTACTAATTGGGGGTTTACGCTGCAATTTAAACTGACTTCAAAATCAAATCTTAAATAAATTTTGCGTATTTTTACTTTCTCGTAAAATAAATTTCCCATCTCCACAACTTATAAATCGCTGTCTATAATGTCGCTTATGGGGCAGTTTGATCACAGCTTAAAAGCTGGTCGTTCAGGCTTTTGATTAGGCTTGAACTTCAATATTCAATGGCAGTACTAGTGCTTTAGGCGGATCTATGTTTACGTTTTTTCTAATGCTATTGATTGGTGGTGGTGCAGCCTTTGCTGCTTTGAAAAGTGATGATTTACCTGTCCCATTGCCTATTCGATGGGCCGTACGGGGCGGTGGTGGCTTTGTGGCAGTTTTTGTGGCGCTCTATGTCATTAGTCGTTTCGTTGCGAATGTGCCGACGGGAAGCGTTGGTGTGCGCGATTCCTTGGGTAATGTGGAAGAGAGTCCATTGTTGCCCGGGTTGCATTTCAACACACCTTTTTCGCGAGTGGTGATGTTTTCGACACGCTTAAAAAATATTCAAGAAGGTATTGAAGCAACATCCCAAGAAGGTTTGATTTTTGATTTGAATGTTAGCCTCCAATATCGGATTGATCCGCGAAAAGTGTCGCAAGTTTATCGAACCATTGGCACTAGTGAATCAGAAATTGTCGTGTCTCGATTTCGGGCAATTGTTCGCTCAATTACTGCATTACATCCAGCCGAGTCTATTTATTCAACCAAGCGGACAATGATCGCTGAAGAAATGCGCCGACAACTGGCACAACAACTGGAGCCTTTGGGATTTGTGGTGGAAGCGGCTCTGTTGCGAGAAGTGAAACTGCCAGAAACTGTCCAAGCAGCAATTCAACAGAAATTGAAAATCGAACAAGAAAGCAAGCAAATGGAATTTGTGCTGTCAAAAACTCGTCAAGAGGCTCAACGCAAACAAATTGAGGCCCAGGCGATCGCCAACTACAATCGAACGGTTGCTCAGGGCTTGACCAATCAGGTCATTCAATTGAAGCAAATTGAAGCCATGCAAAGTCTAGCGGAGTCCAAAAATACAAAGGTAATCATTACCAATGGCAATTCACCGATTTTGGTTTCTCCAGGTGGTAATTAGTGCAACGCCAAGAAATCTGTAATTGATTGCTGTTGAGCTGACTCAGTTCGATCGAGCCATCTCTTGAATTGAGTCATGGATTGCGCCAAATCAATTTGCTGAAAAGCTGTGACCCAAAATTACCTATAATCTTGAGACTCTATTGATTAAACATCTGAATTGGCGACGCAAATGTCGGAACCCACCATGGCAGCGGATGAGCGCCACCTCGATCGCCCATTGAATTCAACTTCAGAAGGTGCGGATTTTACGCCTAAGCTGATTGTGATTGTGGGGCCAACAGCTTCGGGCAAGTCTGCCTTAGCGATCGAGCTAGGGCGCTTTTTGAGTTCCGTCATTTTGGGAGCAGATTCTCGCCAAATTTATCGCAATTTTGATATTGGAACTGCTAAGCCATCGTTGAGCGATCGCGCGGTGGTTCCCCACGAGTTAATTGATATTTGTGATCCAGTTGAGGTCTTCACGGTTGCTGAATTTCAGACCCAGGCAAATCAACTGATTAATCATTATCATCAACGTCAAATAATTCCCCTATTGGTTGGAGGAACCGGACTTTATATTAAGTCTGTGGTTCGAGGGTTACGCATTCCCCAAGTGCCACCCCAGCCAACCTTGCGATCGCAATTAGAGCAACTGACTCGCCTCGATCGCCGCCAACTTTTGTTGACTGTTGATCCTGTTTCTGCCCAGCAAATCCATGAGCGTGATGATGTGCGAACCATCCGAGCACTGGAAGTTTTTTACGCCACAGGTCAGCCGATTTCTAGCTTGCAAGGGGAAGCTCCCCCCGCTTATCCAATTTTGCAAATTGGTCTAGACTGCCTCGGTGCTAAAAGTTTAGATGGACTGATTGCTAGCTTGCGATCAACTAATGATTCAAACGATTCAAAGAGGGCGATCGAGCAACCCGATCATTCCCAAATTCATCCTCAAAATTCTTCTCGTAAGCTACCTAGAAAGCACGGAAAAGAAAAATCAGCCCCAGATGAAAATGATCGGTTATGGCAGCGAATTCAACAGCGCACTCGTTTGATGTTTGAGCAAGGGTTTGTGGAGGAGGTTCACCAGTTAGTGGAACTTTACGGTCAAGACTTGTCCCTATTTCAAACCTTGGGCTATCGCGAAGTGTTGCAAGCAATGAATGGCGAAATAACTTGGACAGAAGCAGAACAGTTAACCGCTGTTCATACTCGCCAATTTGCAAAACGGCAGCGAACTTGGTTTCGGGCAGACCCTAACATTCATTGGTTGGATGCCGATCACCCAAGACTCTTAGAGATGGCTCTAGAATTGGTGCAAAATTTTTTGAGTGACAGTAAAAAATTCGATCAAAATTCTTGGTTAAGTTGATGTCAAAAATAGACTAAAAAATGACAAGATGCTTCATCAAATCAATCAAAAATTGACTAAGAACCAATTAAGATTTAACCAAGCCAGTAGGTTGGGTTGAGGTACGAAACCCAACAACAGTAAGATTCGCGGTGGTCTGAAAACTAATCAAGGTTTAACCAAGAATCATATCAATAGCTAATCAAATTTCTGAATTTTTCTTAGGAAGACGATAGCCTTGGCTCTTGAGAAATGGTGTAAGTAGTTTGGATAATTCCTTCAATGTTATTACTTCGATCCAGACTAGTACAGTCAAGGGAACCTGGTGCAAGATGATTAGCTTCTGGATTTTGAGATTCCGGAAGCTCGCTCCAATTTTGAGGTAAAGAAATATGGAAAGTGCTGCCCTTTCCTAGTTCACTGGTAACCCAAATTTGTCCGCCATGCTGCTCCACAATCCGACGACAAAGGGTTAGGCTAACACCCAGTCCACCGCGCGATCGGGAGTCGGAGGAGTCCACTTGATAGAAGGGTTCAAAGATTTGCTCTAGGTCTGTGGGAGGAATGCCGCAGCCATGGTCAGTGATATGAAAAATCACATCCTGCGGCGAAAGGGTGACCGCAAATCCTAAGACTGAGCCAGGGGATGAAAACTTGATTGCATTATCTAAAATGCGATCGAACAAATCTAAAATGGCATCGGGATCCGCCCAAACAGTTAGATCGTTGGGAATTGAATAAGTAATGGATAAATTTTGAGCTTGTAATCGATTGACCACGCGATCGTAGGCTCGATTGGCCAAATCTTGAACCCAACAGCGTTGTTTGGCCAGGCTTTCGGTAGAGGCTAAATCGGCCAATCGTAACACCACATCAATCGCTTGCCCCAGCCGTTCTGCACTTCGCAGGGCCACCGCAATTAATTGTTGTCCTTGCATGGATTGCAAATCACAACGCCCCGTGGCCAAAAGCTTAATTGCACCCTGCAAAGAGCTGAAGGGGGTGCGTAACTCGTGGCTCACGATCGAGACAAATTCATCCTTCATTCGTTCGATCGCCTTGTATTGGGTAATGTTGCGACACATCAGCCGCACACCATCACCCAACTTGCAGGCATCCACTCGAAACCAACTGTTCAATCGCCGATCGAACACCTCGCGCGATTGGTTGGCTTCCTCCGTCACCACCGGCAGCAACCAGGTGAATAACTCTTGGCTGGCCCTTGCCGCCTGCTCCACTTCCGATTCGCCCATCACCACCGGCTCCGCGCTAAACGGCACGGCCGCCCGTGCTCCCGGATCCGTGCCATGGGCCAGCAAACTACGCTGGGCCAGCACCGCCGCCGAGCAGCCCGTTGCCCGCTCCGCCGCCGGATTCACCAACCGCCACTGGAAATTCACCACCCGATCCCGGTCATCCCGCATCACCTGCAACACCGCGATCGCGTCCGGCGACAGGTTCAGCACATCCATCAAAAATGATTGGGAATCCGCTAGCCGCAACTCCGCCTGTTTCCGTTCGATCGCATAGCGCATCGATCGCACCAACAGCGTGGGCGAAATTTCCCCCTTAATTAAGTAGTCTTGGGCCCCCAACCTCAGGGCATCAACCCCCGCCTGCTCATCACCCGTTGCCGTCAACACCACCACGGGAATCGTAGGTTGG
Organism: Limnothrix sp. FACHB-881; assembly: GCF_014698135.1. NCBI lineage: Bacteria > Bacillati > Cyanobacteriota > Cyanophyceae > Pseudanabaenales > Pseudanabaenaceae > Limnothrix > Limnothrix sp. FACHB-881. The sequence continues at coordinate 82,550 of NZ_JACJSN010000010.1, read as the reverse complement.
GCGGCCTGAAGTTGGCGCAGCGTCCCCAGCCCCACCGAATCCGGCAACGACAAATCCAGCAACGTCACATCAAAACGCTGCTGTCGAATGCAAACCAGCGCCTCTGCCAAGGTGCCCACCGCCACCAGATCAACCCCCGACAGCAAAAACTCCGCCTTCCGCAGCATGAGTTGCACAAGGCGAACGTCGATCGGGCTGTCTTCAACCAGCAACACCCGGGGCGAAAACAGCGAGGTCGATTGGTTGAGCAAGGGATTGCCCTGAGATGCAGAATCAGAAAACGTCATACGCCCGACTGTTTGGGCCTGGTACAGCACTTGCAGAGCCACATAAGTTGCACAGAAGCAGCAGACAACATCGCTACCCGAAAAACTTTTGAATTTTAACTGCGATCGACAGGCTCTCTAGTTCATCTTATGCGTTCCCCTGAATTGTCCCCATCGTTTATTGCCTGACCCGCAATCCGATTCGTGATGAGAGCCACCCGATTCGCAATCGCCGAACCCTGGTTTCACCTTTCTTTCAGATTCAATTTTATTTGCAGAGGGAGATGAGATGCACCTGATCAGAGACGGATTTGAGCGTCTCCTGTCACCCAGCCACAGAGAATTGATTCGGTATTAACAGAGAATTTAACAAAAATCTGATGAATGAAGCAGTTAAATCAAGCACTTTGGTCTGGAGGATAGAGGTAGCTCCAAATAACAAATCGCTCCATGGCAATGTTTGAATTGCAACGGGATCGCGACATGACCATCAAGCCTTCAACTACACCCGCAATTACGACAGTGCAACCGCCATCGTTTATACCATCATTACGCGAAATTCCGTGTTAGTCATCAGGGAAATACTTCGCACGGGGCCCTTGTCGCGACCTGTTATGGGCAGGTCACCCTCAATTTCCCCAAGCAACGGGCGGCTTGTAGAACTTATCCGGTCTTCCCCTCCATTACAGCATTTGAACCCTCCCGCCGCTCGGGATTTGTTTGATCGCCCTGAAGTTCACCATCATCCGCCCCGATCGCTAGTTCAATTACCATCAGTCCATCCCAAAATAGTTTGATTTTTAAATCTCCTTAAATAAATCACTTATAATAAATTCCGTTAGGTATCTAATCGGATGTTTGGCTAATTCCGATCCGTCAGGATCTTGTCTGTATGTTGCTCGCGCTTGGGTCGCAAAATTTGTTCAACAACCTTGGAAACTATCTTGAAAACTATTTGTCATGTAAATTGATCATTATTAAAAGAACTTAACTTGAATTTTTATTCCAAGCATCCCTTTAAATTTGCAACATCAGATCACGATTTTTGATTTGTATCAGCTCTTAGCTCATTCTTGTCAGAAAACTTGCCAAGGATCAAAACTTGATGGAGTGCTATCAATTCATTCTTGATTGATTTTGAGTACGTCTGCTTTTGTGAGCTTTTTCCAAAAAAGATTGAAAATCATATCTTTTCAAGAAATTTTTAACAATAAATATCAAAACAAAGTTTGAAAAATCGCAAAAATATTCAAAATAATTTCATATTCTGAATCGAACATTGATCGAAATTGCTTGATAAAGGTAAAGAGAACTTGAGGTGTTCAGTTAATCTAAAAAATGCCTCATATACCTATGAAATTTCGCGCAATTCTCGACTTTTTCACCTTTTCTGCCTAGTCTGGCATTGAACAGCGGTGGATCCACGATACCTACTAGAGCGAGTTTGGATAATGTTTCTCATTTCTGACTCAGAGTTATCGCCCAGGGCGATCGACTTACCCGAACCAAACCCATTCGATTCCCCTTCCCCCGCTCTTGCAACGGCCTCCTTGCCCGCCCACGCGCCCGCTAACCTACCCGCTAATTTGTCTGCAAATCTGCCCCCAAATTTGCCCCAAAGTTTACCCACAAGCAATCACCTCAATGCCAAAGATCATCTGAAAACTACCGCTAACACAAACAGCAATACCAACATCAACACCAACAGCAACACCAGCGTTTCTCTGGGGTACGAATTGCGGGCTTCCCTCGCCTCAATTCACGGGGCCCTGCGACTGCTCACCAGGGATCAAGACTCGGTGACCGACCCCAACGCACGGCGGCTGTTGCGAATTGCCATGTCTAACACGCATCGGTTGCTGAGTTTGGCCGTTGCGATCGAGGGCGAAACCCAACAACCCAACGTCCTGACAACCGCCGCGATCGAGCGCCTAAGGCTGGCCAACGAACTGCAAGGGGCGGCTGAGCGGGGAGAATTTGTGCTGGTTTACCAACCTGTGATTTGCTTAGTCAGCGGGCGCACTGTGGGCTTGGAAGCGTTGGTGCGCTGGGAACATCCCTCCCGAGGATTGATGCAGCCCAATAGTTTCATCGAGATCGCCGAAAGTAGCGGTTTCATTGCTGAATTGGGCCTGTGGGCCATTCGGGAAGCCTGCACCCAGCTTCGTCACTGGCAGCGGACGGGGATGATTGACTCAAATCTGTGGGTTAGCGTGAACCTTTCCCCTTGCCAATTGTTGGAACCGAACCTGCTGGGGCAGTGCGAAGCCATCTTGCGCGAAACGGAATTACCCCCCCATTGTTTGCACCTGGAGCTAACGGAATCCGTTGCTTTGGACTTGGGCATGGATGTGCTGGCAATTTTGCAAGGATTCCGGCAACTGGGCATTGCGATCTATGTGGATGACTTCGGCACGGGCTATTCCTCCTTGGCCCGACTCCATGAGTTCCCGATCGATGCGCTGAAGATCGATCGCTCATTCATCCTGCGGGAGCAGTGGGAAATCGTGCGAATGATTGCCCTCCTGGCCGAGCACTTGGGAATTCAAATTGTGGCCGAGGGGATTGAGTCGGTACACCACCTGCACACGCTCCAAGGCTTGGGGTGTCAGATGGCCCAAGGATTTTTAATCTCGCGCCCTTTGGATGCGGCGGCGGTGATTGACTTCATTCAAGATCTAGACTCCTAGGAAATCACGATCTGACGGATTGAGTCACTCAGTAGCCAATTTAACTATCAACTCATCTAGTCAGATTTGCCCAAAAACCGAATAACCAGCAGCGGCTACTGGTCTATGGGGGCGTTCTTTAGCTGTTGCTGGCAAGTTCACCAGTTACAAATTCACGGCCTATGAGTTTATCATTCGCGGCTGTCGGTTTGGAAGCATAAACACAGCCCCAGCAGCTATTACAAACCTAATTATTGAAACTGTGCACTAGATCACATCCACGATCGTCACTTAGCTCCTAATATAGCTACCGTTTATGGAATTGGTGTTCAGCCCTGCTGTAACAATGAAGGTGCAACTATTGTCTAACGCATCACTCTCTGATTGTGCATTGTTGCTCTCTATGATCTTCACCACCGGGCTACTTCCCAATCTCTTAAGAGTTTTGCATCAAGTCTGAACACCAACCGAGTCACTGCTCAGCCGAGAGATTAATCCAGAATTCAAACCGAAAACTCTATTGGATAAGAGTCAAAACTGGTTTGAATTCAGTATTAACACTTAATGATCGAGAGTTGAAATGATCGCTCTTGGTATAAACCTGGCTGAGTCATAGGCTCCGTAGCTGATGGGTGTTAATTGTCACATGCTGGCGTTCAATTAGTTGAACGATCGATCATCCTTTCCGAGTTTTTCACAATTTTTTCCTAAAATTTTGTGCGTAACTTGGGGTTGTTCCTGTCAAATTGACCATGCTTCTAATCAACTCTAAACGAGGAGATGAAGCTGATTAATGAATGACTGAAAATGCCTGAAAAATATCTGAAAACCATGTAATCATTTACCAAATCTTAAAGAATGGGAATGCAAATCAACTACTGAGTTAGTTTCAAGATTGATCGTAAGAGTAAATCCATTAGCTGTAAATAAGCTCTGAGAAATTCTGAGAAATTCTGGGATTGCTCTGGCGATTGATAGACCAAGAGGGATGCGCATTACTGAAATCACCTAAGATCTTCAGTTGTCTTTCCCCGGATGCAAGTCACTTCTATGAACACAGGCGCAGTTGCGAGGCACGCTATGTCAAACCAAGTTGTCGGTCTGCTATCCCTCGCGCGGGCCATCGCCCAGGTGAACCACAATCAGGTGTCTGGAACATTGATAGTTCGGCAGGGCCAAATCCATTGGCGGCTGGAGTTTCATCAGGGCAAGTTGGTTTGCACTACGGGCAGCGATCATCGGGTGCGGCGTTGGCGGCGTGCTCTGATGGGGCAACAGATTGAGCCGGCGGAATTAACGACGGGGCAGCCTCCGACTTCTTACGATCCTTGGGAATATGCGCTGTTGAGTCGGGCGGTGATGGCAGGCCGGCTAGATAGCGGCAAGGCGGAGCAGGTGTTGGCGGCGCTGACCCTGGAGGCGCTGACGCAAATTGCGACCGATACGGCGATTCGGGTGACTTGGGAGGCACGATCGAACCGGTTGCTAGACTGTGCGGCGGTTGGTTCGGGACTGCATTTGCCGGGCGATCGCCTGCAACAATTACTGAAAGATGCGCGGGACTTGAGCCAACTGTTGCCGAGCGACCGGCCGGCCCAAGCTTGGATCGATCGGGGGCTGTCGTTGGATGCCGGCATTGAGCTGGATGATAGCCGTCAGCACACTACCCTGAGCTTGCAACCGCTGTTTAATGGCCGGCGCACCTTTTGGGATTTGGCCCTGAAGTTAAACCAATCCCCTGCCATGACGGCTCGGATGCTGGGTTACTTTTTTCGGCAGCAGTTGCTGACCTTTCAGGTGTTGCCGGATTTGGAGTTTCACCCCATGCTCTCATCCACGGGTTCCGCAGCGGGTTCCGCCACCCCGGCGACTAAAGCCGAACCGCCTTTGGTGGTTTGCATTGATGACAGCATGGTGGTGCTGCAACGGCTGGAACGAATTGTGACCCAGGCGGGCTATCGGTTCTGTGGAATGCGGGATTCGGTGCAAGCGCTGACGCAGTTGATTGAGCTAAAGCCGGATTTGATCCTGCTGGATGTGGTGATGCCGGTGGTGAATGGCTATGAGATTTGTGCGCAAATTCGCCGGGTGAAGGCCCTGGAGCATACCCCGATCGTGATTTTGACCGGGCACGATGGCACGATCGATCGGGTACGGGCCAAGTTGGCGCGGGCTTCCGAGTTTCTCTCGAAGGTTTCGGATAGTGGGCGAATTCTGGCGACGTTGGAGCGGCACTTGCCGAGCCACAATTCCACCCGCCCACATCCACCCCATCCAGATCCGTCCCTGTCTGGTCGCACTGCCAATGGGCAAGATCAGGGGGCTGGCTTCAACCTGAATTCATCGCCCAGCGCGTTCAAGTCTGCTTTGGCCTGAAAGGATCTTGAAGAGGATGGCGAAAAAGCCAAACTTGCATCAGCCCCATAGACCAATCTTCATTCCAGATCCATCCCAGCCAGATCTATCCCAGTATGAATCCGGCGGGTGAGCGGTTTCTGTTGCGCCCGAATTTGCCAAGATGCGCCCAAAGTGGTTCCTCGATGTTGTTGCTGGGGGTAGTTGCTGGGAGTATGATTCCGGCATCGGTGGCCGTCAGGATTAGTGATCAGTGAGCGATCGACTAGTCATTCATGAGACCTCATGAGCCATCAGCCGTCATTCAACAAGTCATTTAACGCCCGTCCCTTGTCTCATCATCTGCCCCATCATTTGATTTTGTATAGCAAGCCCGGTTGCCATCTCTGTGAGGGATTGCAGGAAAAGTTGGAAATGGTGAACCTGTCGAGCGATCTGCGCCTCACGATCGAGCTACGGGACATCACCACCAACGATCGCTGGTTTGCCGCGTTTCAATACGAAATTCCGGTGTTGCGTTGGCTGGCGGATGGGGAATCTGAATTGCCGATTCCGCGGCCGTCGCCCCGCTGTTCGGTGGTTCAGCTCGAACAACACCTCCGGAAAGCCTTTGCCACAATTGAGCCATCCTAGGAGAGGCAACCGCCCATGGAACCCATGACTTTGCGCGAACTGCTGGCCAGCGTCTCCACAGAACTGGTGATTCCCGACCATCCGGCACTCGATCGCCCAGTGAAGGGGCTGACGACCAATTCCCAGGCTTGCCAACCGGGCGACCTGTTCGTTGGTCTGCCGGGGACTCGGGTTGATGGCGGTGAATTTTGGCCCAATGCGATCGAATCGGGGGCGATCGCGGCGGTGGTGTCGCCGGCCATTGCTGCCGCCCAACCAACCCAGCCGGCCGGGCCCTGCCTGATTGGGGCCAGGGACGTGGTGGGGGCTTGCGCAGATTTGGCGGCGGCGTTCCATGGCCACCCAACCCAGCAGTTGCAATTGGTGGGGGTGACGGGTACCAATGGCAAAACCACCACCACTCAGTTGATTGAGTTTTTATTAAAAACGGCCGATCGCCCCACGGCGCTGCTGGGTACGTTGGTGGTGCGTTGGCCGGGCTTTGAGCAAACGGCGATTCATACCACGCCCTTTGCGGTGGAGTTGCAGGAGCAGTTGGCCAATGCCCGATCGGCCGGGGCGGACTATGCCGTGATGGAAGTTAGCTCCCATGCCCTGGCCCAACGACGGGTGCAAGGTTGTGAATTTCAGGTGGCGGTTTTCACCAACCTGACGCAGGATCACCTGGACTTCCACAACACGATGGAAGAGTATTTTGCGGCGAAGGCCCTGCTCTTCCAGCCCAATTATTTGCGAGGCCGGGCGATCGTTAACCTTGATGATCCCTATGGAGCGGCCCTCGCAGCTCAGCTCGATCATGATCGTTGCTGGTGCTATAGCATTGACGACTCCAAAGCCGATTTTTATCTGAGTGATTTGAGCTATGGCCTCGATGGGGTCAGCGGCACGTTGCACACGCCGGCTGGCGCGATCGCGTTTCGCTCGCCCCTCGTGGGTCAATTCAACCTGCAAAACTGGCTGGCCGCCGCCGCCACCGGGTTGCACTTGGGTTTGGATCTCTCGGCAATGGTGCAGGCCCTGGCCCAGTTCCCCGGTGTGCCAGGCCGAATGCAGCTAGTCCAAGTGACCAATGCGCCCTTGCCCCAGGACATTAGCGCGATCGTGGACTATGCCCACACGCCCGACAGCTTGGACAATGCCCTGCGGGCGGCCCGTCCGTTTGTGCAAGGGCGCTTGATTTGTGTGTTTGGTTGTGGGGGCGATCGCGATCGCACCAAACGGCCCATCATGGGCGGCATTGCGGCCCAGGAGTCCGACTGGGCGATCGTCACTTCCGACAACCCCCGCACCGAAAATCCCCAGCGAATTTTGAATGATGTGGTGGCCGGGATTCCCGTCGCTGCAAACTACACCGTGGAGGGCGATCGCGCCAAGGCCATCCAACGGGCCATCCTGGAAGCCCAACCCGGCGACTGCGTCTTAATTGCGGGCAAAGGCCACGAAGACTACCAAATCCTAGGTACCGAAAAAGTGCATTTTGACGATCGGGAACAGGCCGAAGCAGCCCTGCGCCTGCGATTGCAAGCAACCATGGCAATTAATGAAAATTAATGCAAGTTGCAGCAGGTTGAAGCATCTGGATCGGACTCTATGGGATTCAGCGATCGAAAAATCAGGGGCGCATCCCAAGCTCCGACCCCGCCCGCCCGCGATCCATGGGCCAGGTCTGTTAAAAACTGTTAAATCTCATCCCGGAGCGCCCCCGTTTGGATTTGCCCATGATTCTGTGGAAGATTGATACCGTTTCTGCGAAGTTGCGTGAGATTCCTGTTAGTTGAAGATGACCCAGCCATTTCCCACACGCTCGGCGCAGCCCTGGCGGAGCAGTTCTATGTAGTGGATGTGGCTGAGGATGGGCAAGAGGGACTGGACTACACCCGATCGTTTACCTATGACCTGATTATTCTGGATGTGACCCTGCCCCGACTGGATGGTCTGAGTCTGTGTCGCCATCTGCGGCGGGAAAAGTATACGGGGCCCATCTTGCTGTTGACCGCCAAGGGCGAAACCGAAGACAAAGTAAAGGGTCTGGATGCCGGGGCCGATGATTATGTGGTCAAGCCTTGCACCGTCCAAGAACTGATGGCGCGGGTGCGGGCCCTGTTGCGCCGCCAGCGATCGACCGATGCGCCCGTGTTGGAATGGGGCCCCCTGCGTTTGGATCCGAGCGCCGGTCAAGTGACCTATAGCAATCGCCCCATCAACCTCAGCCCCAAGGAATACAGCCTCCTGGAATTGTTTTTGCGCCATCCCCGGCGGTTATTTTCCCGCAACGCCATCCTCGAGCACCTGTGGTCTGTGGGCGATTTTCCCGGTGAAGAAACCGTCAAAGCCCACATCAAAGGCGTGCGGCGTAAGTTGGCCCTGGTGGGAGCGCGGGATCTCATTGAAACGGTTTATGGCATGGGCTACCGGCTGCGGCCCGGGAGCGCTCAGGTACCGGAACCCCAGGATGGGGATGTGTCCCTGCGGTTACGATCGGCGCTCGATCGCGCCTGGGAACGCTTTGAAGGGATGATCTATGAGCGACTGGAATCCCTGGAGCGAGTAACAGCAGGCATTGGGGCCGATCGCCTCTGCGAAGCCGATCGCCTGCGGGCCCTGGAAGATGCCCATAAACTAATCGGCTCCTTGGGGCCGTTTGGCTTAGTGCGTGGTTCCCAACTGGCCCGCGCCATTGAAGAACAGCTACAACAACTGCAACCCTACGCCCAAGATCCCCACAGCCCTCCTGACCCCAACGGCTTCGGTTTCGCCGCCAATTCGGCCGCCACGAGTCCAACGGCCACCAATCGCCACAGCATCCTGCAACTGGCCCACCAAACCCTGATTTCCCTGGTGGGTGATCTGCGCCGCGAAATTCAAAGCCGCCAGCAAATCGAACACAATCGCCTACGGCTGGTTTATTTGGGCAATAACAGCCGCTGGTCTCAGGCCCTGGCCGCCGCTATCGCCCAAGAAGGGGCCCTGATTGACCTGGCGCTGCCCAGTTCTCCCACCACTTGGCTCACACAACCTGCCACCGCCTTGCCCAGTGTGGTAATTATGGATTGGAGCGATTCGGAGCGGGCCGATTTTCTGGCGGTATTGCCCAGCTTGCGCCAGCGCCAACCATCCCTGATCACGATCGCCCTGATGGAGCAGTTCGACCCCAATGATCTGCTGCAATTTGCGAACGAAGGCTGGGACACCGATTGGGCAGTCGATCGCCCGATCACACCCCTGATCCAAGCCCTCAGTCAGTACCAAACCGAACAACGCATTGGGGGCAATCTGCGAATTCTGGCCATTGGCCTGTCTAACAACGCCAACAACCTGGTAAGGCGCTGTTGCCAGCAACAACAATGGACGCTGGCCGCCGTTTCCCAACCCCAACGAGTCAGCGCCAGCATGGCCGCCAGCCGGCCGGATCTCATTTTGCTGGCGGCCGATAGCAGTCCCTGGGGAGGCGTTTTATGGACGAGGGCCCTCCGCAGCGAGGGATTTGGCGGGCGGCGAATCCCGGTGATTGTTTTTGCCTCCGAAGCCTCGCCCCAAACCCTCGATCGACTCTACCAAGCCGGGGCAACTGCCTGTATCCTAGAGCTTCCAAGTGCTGAGGAATTGGCGGATAGTTTGCGACAGCAGCTCATCCGAGCCAGTCGATCAGAATTGTTCAATGGCCGAGCCACCAAACCAATCAGTAAATATTAATTGGCTTTAATTGGCTTGATGAACTGGAATAATTAACTGGAATGAATTAGATTCATGGACTTGACTCAACTTAACTGAATTTAACCCATTCAATCAACTGGTTGCACTCAATTAATCAATTGGTAAATTGAGCTAACGAACTCGATTAACTCAATTTGATTAAATTCATTAATTTGATTAATTAGTTGAATGACTTGGTTAAATTAATCAATTGAGTTTGTTCGGTGAAACTGATAACCCAATTAATTAAACTGATGAACAAGGCTAATGGTGCTGCTGGCACTCCCTAAGCCAGTTAAACTGCTTGACTGAATCCGATGGCACTTGATTGAATTCCTGGACTGGCCATGGCTCTTGGGTGCATACGAAAAAAGTCCACAATTCATATTTTCTGCAATTTTTCCGCAATTCATATTTTCCTCTCCATCTCCGATGACTAAACAAGTGCTTGTTATTGATGATGAACCAGACATGCGAGAAATTGCGCGCATTGGCCTGGAGGTTTGTAATGGCTGGCAGGTGTTGTTGGCGGCTTCCGGTGCTGAAGGAATTGCCATGGCTGCGGCCCAACAACCTGACGCAATTTTGTTGGATGTGATGATGCCACAAATGGATGGCACGGCGACCTTGGAAGCATTGCAAAAAAATCCCTCCACCAGTCATATTCCTGTCATTTTGTTGACCGCCAAGGTGCAAGCGGCCGATCGCCAACGCTATGCCCATTTGAAGGCGGCCGCAGTGGTTACCAAGCCATTTGATCCCTTGGTGTTGGGAGATTCCATTTGTCAGATTTTGGGCTGGTCTTCCTAATAATTTCCAATACAGCCTTTACCTAAAATAATTGGCACGTCATATCGCAAATGCCATGAAGCAACGGTTCGGTGGGCAGTGCCCACCCTACGGGCAACTACGGACGACCGTACTTAGTAATTAAGGTAAGGGCTGCAATCCGGTTGAAATAATCAGGATCTAATTGGATCCAGCGGCTCGATTTCTAATTCAAAGGTCATGTGGGCCGAGGCCGATCGCCCGCGAAACGTGCCCGGCATGGGGGCCGTGTTTTGAGGAAAAGCGCTGGCAGCCAGGGGAATATGCCGATCGGCCGTGACCAGCCCTTGGGTGGGGTCATAGCCTCGCCACCCGGCCCCCGGCAAAAAGACTTCAACCCAGGCGTGCAGGTGCTTTTCGGGCAATTTGGGGTCACCCGCCTCATAGCCGCTGACAAACCGCACCGCCAGGCCCACCACCCGGCAAACCTCCATAAACAACACCGATAAATCACGACAGGAGCCGGTTTTGCGCCGCCAAGTCATGCCCGGTGGCATTGGGTCGCCGGTTTCTCGCTGCTGATAGCAACAGTGGTTATAGACCGTTTGGTTCAAGTCGCCCAAAAAGTCCAGGGTGTTGCCATGGTTTTTGTAAAGCAACCCTTGGGCCAACTCCCAAATGGCGGGATCGAGTCGATCGCTCCCCAACCGTTGATCGCTCAGGTAAGGTCGCACCTGGGCCAGCGTTGAGGCGGGATAGTCGAAGGGGAGCGACAGGGCCCAAGGTTCCAGCAAAAAGTTAAACGGGTTCGATCGCAGGGTTTCCACAATGCTGGTGGACTTCACATGCAAGGACTCCACCAGATCTCGGTTAAACCAACTTTGAATGACCGTGTTGCCTTCCAGGTCAAAAATATCGGCTAAACCCAGGGGGTGCGGTGACACCTGAAGCTGAAAATCGTGCAAGACCTGGGATCCATCGCAGCGGGGCCGCAATCGCAGGGTGTGGGGGCCAAGTTCGACGGGTTGGCTATAGGTGTAATGAATTGCGTGATGGATGCGATAGCGCATGGCCCGGCCTAACGAACGATGGGGATTCCATGGCCATTTTAAGGAAGTCGCCCTTGGAAGTGGGTTTTCCGAGGCGGCTTACGATCGCGCCGATCGCCCCCGACGTTTGGCCGGGCGACTTCGGGGCGATCGCGCAGTGGGTTCACCTCTGGCCGCCGAGGCTGGCTGGGAAGATTGGGCGATCGCCCGCAGGCTGGCTAGTTCCGTTGCGGTCAGAAAGCGCCACTGGCCCGGCTCCAACCCCGCCAAGGTGAGCGATCCGATCGCCACCCGCACCAAGCGCAAGGTGGGATGGCCCACGGCCGCCGTCATCCGTCGCACCTGGCGATTGCGGCCTTCGGTGAGGGTTAACTCCAACCAGGCGGTGGGCACGGATTTCCGAAACCGAATGGGTGGATCGCGAGGCGGCAGGGTTGGCTCCTCGGGCAACAGACGCACCTGAGCGGGGCGGGTTCGGTAGTCTTGAATGGTCACGCCCCGTTGCAGTTGGGCGATCGCCTGATCCGGGGGAATCTGTTCCACCTGGGCCCAGTAGGTGCGGGGATGGCCCCAGCGGGGATCGCTTAACCGGTGTTGCAGCGGCCCATCGTCTGACAGCAGCATTAACCCTTCGCTGTCCCAATCCAACCGCCCGATCGGGTAGATCTCAGGCACATCAATAAAGTCCTTCAGGGTGGCCTTGCCCTCGGAGGGGCTAAATTGGCTCATCACCTGAAAGGGCTTATAAAACAGGACGTAGCGGGCCATGGTCGGGCGGAAAAAAGGGGCAAGGGGCAGTGCTGTGTTGCAGTGCGGTATTGCAGTGCTGTGTTTTAGTATTGGCTGCCCGATCGCCGGTGGTGAACCGCCGTGACTCCTGTGGTGTCGAGCACTTTGCCGCTGTTGGCAGTGGCATAAACCACCCAGTGATCGCCACATTCCATGCGACTGCGCACGGTGCATTCCAGAAAAGCCAGAGCATCGGTCAACACCGGGCAACCATTGCTGGCGGTTTCTACTTGTAATCCCTCGAACCGATCGGCCCCTGGCGGGAAGTTTTTCATGAAGTGCCGCCGCAGTTGTTTGCCTTCCGCCAACACGTTCAGGACAAACTGCGAACCCTCATGCATTAGGGACTCGATCGCCCGTTCCTTGGCCACGGCGATCGTCACCCCCGGTGGCTTGAAGGTGGCTTGGGAGACCCAGGAGGCCAGCATAGCGGTTTGCACATCATCCTGGCTGGCGGTGACCACGCACAGGGAACCCACCACGCGCCCAACGGCCTGGGCCGTGCGATCAGCCGTACCGGCGGCCGGTTTGGGAGCGCGACGTTTGTTGGCCCGTTGCAGGGCCTGGGCAAAGTCCGTGCCCGCCTCTTCGCACTGTTGCAAGACCGCTTGGGTGGGGGCAAATTTGACCCGGATCGTGGGCATGGCAAATTGGTAGCCCCCGTCCTGGAGTTTGCTTTCCAACAGATCGATCGCCTCGCCGCTCCAACCAAAGGAACCGAACACCCCGGCGGGTTTGCTCTTGTCAGCGCTGTTCAGAACAATGCCCAGGGCCGTTTGGATTTGGGTGGGAGCATGGCCGCCCAAGGTGGGGGAGCCGATGATGAAACCAGCGCATTTCTCGATCGCCCCTTTAATTTCCTCGGGATCCAAATATTCGCAGTTGATCGACTCCACCGCCACGCCGGCCTTGGTGATGCCTCGGGCAATGCTTTGGGCCACAGCGGCCGTGTTGCCATAGGCCGAGGCAAAAATCAGGGCTACGGAAAGTTCCTTTTCTGTCTGCTGTTGCGTCCAGTGGCGATAGGCGTGGCGCAGTTCCGCAAAGCCATAGCGGACGATCGGCCCGTGGCCCGGCGCGTAGGTGGCGGCGGGCAGGTCGTCTAATTTATCAAGGGCGGTGCTGACCTGTTTGGACTGGGAAGCGTGCAGGCAGTCGTAATAAAACCGCCGATCGTCCTCGTAAATTTGCCAGCCTTCATCAAAAATCTGATCGCCGCAAACATGGGCCCCGTAAAGCTTGTCGGTGAAGGCAATTTGGCTGGCGGGGTCGTAGGTAACCATGCCATCGGGCCAACGGGGAGTCGGAATTGGGATGAATTTCAGCAGGTGACCTTGGCCCAGGTCAAGGGTTTCTTCGCCACGCACCACCTCGATCGCCAAGTCCCGATCGGGAAAGAGCGATCGCAGGGTGATGGCCGCCGGGTTGGAGCAAATGAAGCGGGGGGGCTGGCTGGCTTCCAGGAGTCTTTCAATGGTGGCGGCCCGGTTGGCGTTCAGGTGGCCCAAAATAACGTAGTCGATCGCCCGATCGCCCAACCGCTGCGCCAATTTATTCAAAAACACATCGGTGAAGGTTTGCCCCGGCGGGTCAATCAGGGCCACCTGATCGCCTTGAATCAGATAGGCATTGGCGGTAGTGCCTTTTTTGAGGGAATATTCAATCTCAAATTTCAGGCGTTCCCAGGTGCGCGATCGCAACACGGTGGTGCCAGGGCCGATCGGCATCACTTGCACGTCGCGGGGTTTGGCCGTTGGGGGGGTTGCTGTGGCGATCGTCATTGCTGTGGCTCCGTGGTTCAAGCCTGATCCCTATAGTTGCCATCCTAGCGGGATCGTGGGCGCAATCAACGGGCGATCGCTTTGCAAAATGTAATCGGCTGGTTAATCAAATCTGAGAGGGGAGCTGAACAGAGCCTTGAAGTCTTGGCACAGCACCCCTGGTTTTGGGCGCAAGGGGCTTCAGCCCCTTGTCTTTGTGGATTGGGAGGGATCGGGAGGGATCGGAAGGATCGCCAGTTCTAGCCCATACCCAGCAATTTTTTAATCAGGCCGACCTTTTGGGCATAGGGGGCATAGCGCCAATCTAAGTCGAGCCAAGTGGCCTTCTTCAAAACGCTGCGATGGTGCGAGAAGGTGTCAAAGCTGGCCTTGCCGTGATAGCTGCCGATGCCGCTATCGCCCACCCCGCCAAAGGGCAGCGACGGACAACCCACATGCATCACCGTTTCATTGATGCAAGCGCCGCCGGAACTGGTGCGATCGAGCAAGTAGCGTTGGGTTTGGGTATTTTCCGAAAACACATACAGCGCCAGGGGTTTGGGGCGACTGTTCACTTGGGCGATCGCCTGATCCAGTTGGTCGTAGGGCAACACCGGCAGAATGGGCCCAAAGATTTCATCGGCCATCACGGGGCTGTCCCAATCCACATCGGTGAGGATTGTGGGGGCAATGTAGCGATCGGCCCGGTTGTGTTGGCCGCCCAAGAACGGTTTCCCAGACTCCAGCAACGCAGCCAGGCGATCGAACTGGCGATCGTTAATAATTCGCCCAAAATCCCCACTCTGGGCCGGATCGGTTCCATAAAATGCCGTGACCGCCCCGCGCAATTGGGCCAGCAACTCCGGCATCACCGCCCGATCGACCAGAAGATAATCCGGTGCGATGCAAGTTTGGCCGGCGTTGAGGAATTTGCCCCAAGCGATCCGCTTCGCCGCGATCGCCAGATTGGCATCCGCCGTCACAAAGCAAGGACTCTTGCCCCCCAGTTCCAGGGTGACCGGCGTGAGGTGCTTGGCCGCCGCTGCCATCACAATGCGCCCAATGGCCGTCCCACCCGTGAAGAAAATATGGTCAAACTTGTTGGCCAACAGGGCTTGGCTGGTGGCAGCATCCCCTTCAAACACCGCCACAAAAGCCGGGTCAAAGGTTTCCCGAATCAGGGTTGCCACCACTGCCGCCGTGGCCGGAGCCACTTCCGAGGGTTTCACGATCGCGCAATTTCCCGCCGCGATCGCCCCCACCAACGGTGAAATCGCCAAAGAAAAGGGATAGTTCCAGGGGCCAATAATCAGCGCCACCCCCAGGGGTTGCGGTTCAATCCAAGCGGAACCCGGCCATTGATCGATCGACAACTTGGCCTTTTGGGGCTTGGCCCATTGGGTCAAATTTTTCAGGGCCCCGTCAACTTCTGCGATCGAAGCCAATTCAAAATAGGCCTCATATTCCGGTCGGCCTAAGTCCTGTTGTACCGCCGCCACGATCGCGTCCTGATTGGCCTGAATCGCTTGGCGCAGCTTGGTTAATTGGTCGCGCCGAAATTCCAAATCGCGGGTGCGACCGGTGGCAAAAAACTGTCGTTGGCGATCGAGGGTTTCCCGAATTTGGGTCTCAAGATCCCAATGAGCCGAATTGGTCAGTTGCGTGGCGATCACCATAACTGTTGATTAACCCTTGAATTAACCCTCGAATGACTCGAAAGGGAGTTGTCCCGCAAGTGTGCGCTAATCACTAATCTACTGAAAAATTCCGATTCCAGCTTCGGAACGGTAACCAGGATCTAGCATCCGTTCAGTCAAGCTCAATGGGCACTGGAAGGCTGGTTTTTTCAACCGATCTGACCCAGGCAAGGCGATCAAGCACCTTGTCTTCGATCGCGCGATGATGGAATTAGGCGCTTGGACAAATGCTCACCAGCATTAGCCAGCCTTAGGCCGAGGTGGGCAAATCTTGCACAAAATCGAGGGTGAAAGCCTTGCGATAATCAAGTGTTTTAGGATAGACCCCATACTCAACCATGTTTTCAAAAAATTCCTTCCAGCGGGCTTCGGTCATGTAGCCAATGCCGTTAGTAATTGCATCACCCGAAAGCACAATGCCATATTCCTTGAGCTTCCCGAGACCATAGGTCAAGCGATCGTCTGTCATTTCCGGATAGTCTTTTTTAATCAAGGCATTGCCAGGCGCTGGATCGGCTAAATAGCTATACCAACCCTTGGCAGAAGCCTGCACAAAACGTTTCACCACATCGGGCTTTTCGGCAATCATTTGGGATGTGGTGTCGATGGTGGTGGCGTAGGGTTTATAACCCACATCAGCCAGCAGGAAAACGCTGGGTTTGAAGCCGCCTTCTTTCTCAATGGTGTAGGGTTCTGAGGTGACAAATCCCTGTTGAGCGGAAGTTTTATCAGCCAAAAAGGGTGCGGGATTAAAGTTATAAACCCGGCGCTGACTATCCGTAAATCCGTATTTTTTAGCCAACAGTCCCCAAAAATCTGAAACGGCTTGGGGCGTGACAAACAGGGGCTTGCCCTTCAGTTCCGACAAATCTTTTACGCCGGGATGGGCCACAATGCAGCGAGGATCCTTTTGGAAATAGGCGGCGACGGTGATTTTGGGAACGCCTTCCGCAACGGCATTCAGGGCGATCGTGCTGTTGCTCATGGCAAAGTCCACCACTTTCCCAAACAGCAGTTGTGTGCCCGTGGCCGCCTGGGGGCCGCCCATCCGAATTTTTACATCCAGGCCATATTCCTGATAAATGCCGGTGGCCAGGGCTTGGTAAAAGCCGCCATGTTCCGCTTGGGCAACCCAGTCTGTGGCGAGGGTGACCCGATCGAGTCCCTTTTCGCCGGTTGGGCTGGGTTCGCTGCTGGTGTTGTTGCCACAGGCGGTGACCAAGCCGGAACCGAGGGCGATCGCCCCGTATTGCAGCAACCGACGACGGGTGAAGGCGGAATCGTTCAACGGAGACATAGGGTTAATTATCGGGAAAATTGAGGATTTTGAGTTCAACGGCTCGATCGGTCAGCCCTGATTAGCCCTGCCCCTTGAATTCTAAACTTCCCATGCCTTGCGCCGTCATTTTCAAGCTTCGTTGCCAAACTTCGTTTCTCAGCCGCGTTTCCAGGTCTTATCGCTGAATCTGCGCTGAATCTGCGCTGAATCTGTGGAATGCCAGCAATTTCTAAATTGGTTTCTAAATGAGCGGGATCGCAGCAAGCCCACGCTGCCATCGAAAGCAAGCGTGGGCTTTTGGATTTTGGAATTCGTTTTGCGATTTCGGGCCGGTTGGGTGCGGCTCCAGGCTGTCCAGAGCGAGACCTTCGCCAGATTGGGGGTAACCGATCGCCTAGCTGGTGAGGCTGCGGCGGCGGGATTGGGCTTCGTAGCTGGAGCCAATGTCGGTGCGAACGCGACTCAGTTCCCAGCCCCGTTCCAGGCGATCGCGATAGGTATCCAGGCCTTCTTCGTCGGCCGCGCGATCGAGCACTTCTCGATAGATACGGTGAATCGCCACCTGTGCTTCGGCACTGTTGGCAATGGCCCAGCGCACTTTGCGCACTGACCAACCCTGTTCGAGCGCTCGAGCGTAGGTGCGCAGCCCGGCCAAATCTGCCGGACGACCCAGAACGGATTGATAGAGGCGATCGACCTCGGCCGCATGGCCAGGATCAATGCCCGTTGCCAACAGCGACTCATCCCAAGCGCCGGCCACACTCACGTACTGCGCGCCGGACTCCAGACAGAGGGACTGTTGGCGATCGCCCACGCAAAGGCTGCTGGCCTGGCTGGGCAGGGCGATCGCGCTGGCGGCGAGGGTGGTGGCCAGCACGGTACTGAGCGATCGACGGGGCGATCGGCTCGGGAGCATTTGGAGCATCTCGTTGAGCTTCAGCATCAGATGCCAACCTAGGTTGCAAAGTCGGGTAGCAACGGCAAAGTTGTCTCCCCATTCTAAGGGGAAAGTTCCGAACCTCAAAAGGGATCCGGCACTTGTTCATGAAACTTTCACAGAAAACTTTCACAGAGGTTGAATGGCGGGAATTGGATTGCCCAAAGACTCCGCGACAGAAACCCGACTTGAGCTAGGTGGGGGAAGGGGCGTGGGCGCAAGAGGGCCCGCGCCAAATCTGGACGCTAGGTCAAAAGACTCAGAGAAAACCCTAGAGAAAAAACTGAGGGCAAAAACTTAGAGAAAAACGGCCAATTTTGAACCTTCAGCGGTTTTTTGCACTTCAATGCGGGCGGTGAACGCCTCCTTGAGTTGGGGAATGTGGGTGACCGTGAGGATGCAACCAAAATCTGGGGCGATCGCATTAATGGCTGCCACCAGTCGATCGCGCCCCGCATCATCCTGGGTGCCAAATCCTTCATCAATGATCAGGAGTTGCAACGCCGTTCCCGATCGCTGGGCTAACAGTCGCGACAGGGCAAGCCGAATTGCAAAATTAATCCGAAAAGATTCGCCCCCGGAATAAGTTTCATAGGGACGAGTGCCTTGAGCATCGGCAATTTGAATCTCTAGGGTTTCGATGGTGGCGCTGGCTAAATCGGTTGCTTTCTGTCGCTTAGTTGCGGTTTTTTTGAGGCGTTGAGTCACAAAATTAATGTGCAGTTGGTTGGCACTTAATTGGGACAAAATTCGATTGGCTTCCGCTTCCAGTTGAGGCAAAAGGGTTTCGATCGCCAAGGCTTGAATTCCGTTTTTGCCAAAGGCCTTGGCTAACTCATCGTAAACGCGCTGGTGATGATGTTTTTGCTGAAGCTGTTGTCGATCGCGCCCGATTTGCTCCGCCAGTTGTTGCAAAAATTCCTGCTGTTGGGAAAGTTGGGCTTGCTTGGCCACCGTTGATTCGATCGCTCGTTGCAGATCATTGAGTTGTGCATCGAGCTGTTGTAGATTCTGGCTCGGATCCGGTTGGTTAGCCAGTTGCGATTGCACCTCTGCCCACTGTTTTGCGAGTTGATTTTGGGTTTCGGTTTGGCTCTGTTGGGCTTGGGCGAGCTGACGTTGCCGATCGAGCAGTTGGGGCGCTTCCTGTTGGCATTGACGCAGGGTTTCTGCTCGGGCTAACCACCCCTGAGCCGATCGCAATTTTGCCCGTACTTGTTCATGGCGATCAGGTTGATAATTTAGCGCTGTCAATTGTTGGTTAATCAGGGCTAATTGAGCGGTTAATGAGGTGGTTTCGGCCGGGTCTAAGTGACTGGCTAAGGTTTTTTGAAGTCGATCGCGCTCTGCCAACAAATCTGGTCGGCGCTGTTGCAATTGCTCTAGCTTGCGTTGGGCTTGGTTCAACTCATGTTGCTTCAGTTCCACCCACCGCCAGCGATCGACCTCGGCCCGCGCCAAAGCCAGGTTTCGATCGTCAAAATTCAAGGCCGTTAGGCGATCGTCCAACTCAGCTAGCTCATGCCGCAAATCTGGGAGCGATCGCCCCAATTCTGATAACGGTTCGGGGACTGATCCGCCCCGATCAAACCAATCCAAAGTTGCTGTGAGCTGGGCAATTGTGGCCTCCTGAGCTGTCAAAGAAATTTGCTCTTGCTCCAGGGTTTGCAGTTGTTCTTGCAGCTTTCCCCGTTCTTCAATCAAACGATTCAGGGGCTGCAATTCCTGTTTGAGGTCTCGATATTCCTGGCGCAAAATCTGAATTTCACGTTCTGTCAAAGCCAACTGCTCTTGGAGCACCCACAGGCGATCTCGCAGTTCCGTTTCTTCGAGTTTTTGCTTGGCTTGCACTCGCTCCAGGTGATGTTGATCCAAGGGTTGGTCGCACAGGGGACAAGCACCGTAGTCCTCTAAAATTTCGTGAATTTCCTGGTTTTGACCCTTTTGAATCGCTGGTTGTTCTGCCAATAGGGTCATTTTTTCGGTCAGTTTTGCAAGCTGATTTTCCAAATCCACCCGCATTCCTGTTAAGCGATCAATAAACCCTTTTCGTTCAGTGCCTTTCTCTTGCACCCGATCTTGATAAACTTTGCGATTTTCAAGGGCTTGAATTCGCTGATCAATCTGTTCCCATTGCTGAATGAGTTGGGGACGACGCGCCACGGAAGCCATCGCTCGTTGCTGCAAATTTTGCAATTCTTCCAAGCGAGCTACCAAGCGAGATCGCACCCGATCGCCCTCTTGGATAAGCTGTTGCCGCCGTTGCACCAAGGGAGCCGCCTGGGTTTGCATTTGCTCCAATTGGTTTAAATGGTGGCGTGCAGTTTGCCACTGAGTGGCCGCCGACTCCACCTCCGATCGCTGATTCAGAATGCTCTGTAATTCCTGTTCCTGTTGTGCCAAATCTTGCAAGCGATTATGCAATGTGCGCTGCTCATTTTCCAATCGGTTCACTTCCCGATCGAGCGATTGTTGTTGCCGGTTTCGCTCCGTTGTCCATTGATGATATTGCTGGGATTTTTGACCCAAAAGCTCATCTTCCCGTTGCCATTGCTGAAGCTGCTGAATTCCCGCTTCAATTTCCGCTTGAGCGGCCAGGGTGCGATCAATTTCTGCTTGTCGCTGGGCCAGCCGTTGGCCTTCCTGGGCTAACCGTTCCAGCTCCTGGTGAACGGTTTTTTGCTGCTGCTGAATCCATTGCAATTGTTGTTGCTGGGTTTGGCGTTGCACTGCAATCGATCGCAATTGCTCCAGTCGGGTTTCTGCCTTTTGCCGATCGCCCCGTAATGCCTTGAGCTGCTGCTCAACGGTGGCTAACTCTTGGGCCAAACTCGTTCGATCGGCTAGCTTTTGCTCCTGCGATTGAATCGACTCCTCCAGTTGCTTGGCTTCACCCTTCAGCAGCTTTGAGCGTTCCCTCGCCTGTTCTGCCAAATCATCGTATTGCCCCAGCTTCAACAAATCCGCCAAAATATCCTTGCGATCGGCCGGTGTTTTCAACATGAATTCATCGGCTCGTCCCTGACGCAAATAGGCGGAATTAACAAAAGTGTCATAGTCCAGCCGCAAGCGCTGCAAAATAGTGGCTTGGGTCGCCCTTGACCCCCGTTCCGTCAGGCTGCGAAAGGCCCATTGATCGGGATCGCCCTCATCGATCGCCATCTGAAATTCCAAAGCCGTGGTTTGGCCCAATCGGCGTGTTCGAATCACCCGATAAACCTCATGCCCAAACCGAAAGGTAAAGTTAACGGTTGCTTCCGTTTCGCCCGCGAAAATCACGTCATCTTCAGTGGAAGCGCGACTTTTACCCCAAATTGCCCAAGCCATAGCTTCCAGTAGTGATGACTTCCCTGCACCATTGGCTCCACAAATGCAAGCCGTTTGTAGCCCCCCAAAGTGTAGGGTTGCTTCTCGATAACTAAGGAAATTTTTGAGGATGAGCTGTTCGGGGATCACGGTTAACCTCTGCCCTGCCTCTCCCAACCCACTGCCGATGAATGAGCTGGATTAATCTTGCTGAATGAGTTACTTTTCAGGCTCATTTTGACATTTTTGGTACGTCTTTTGGGTGCTCATTCAAAAACAGGCTATAACCAGAAACGGCAACCCCCGCATGGGGGGCGATCGCCCAAGCCCTCGCCACGGCGCGGCCTGGGCAACGATCCAGCCCCCTCCAATGCCTACCCTTCTCAACCACTGATCGTCTATTTTTTAGGCTCTCTGAACCATGGCAAAAATTGGTTATTTGGTTAACCGCCGCAGCGGCAAAAAAATTCGGGTTGGCGCTTGTGTCAAATCCACAAGCAAGCCGCCGAGATTTAGTCTGTTTCAGTCAAAGCTTGGTGCTGATCAGTTGCCCAGCCGCGTTGATTTGCGTCAATACATGACCCCCGTTGAAGATCAATCCACCGTGGGCAGTTGCACCGCCAACGCGATCGCCGGAGCCTATGAATATTTAGCGCAGCGGGCCCACGGAGAAGCGGGCGACATCAGCCGCTTGTTTATCTACTACAACACTCGGCGCGCGGAAGGAACCGTGGGCGACGGTGGCAGTTCCATCAGCGGCAGCATCCAAGTGCTCGAAGAAGTTGGCGCTTGCACCGAAGAAACCTGGCCTTATGTTCCTGAAGACTTTGACACGGAACCTTCCCCCGAAGCTTACGAGGAAGCACAGAACTTTTTGGTGGATGAAGCCCGTGAAATTCCCATTGATTTAGCAGCCATGAAAGGCTGTTTAGCAGAGGGTTATCCCTTTGCCTTTGGCTTGATTCTCTACGATTCTTTTAATCAAGCGGGAAAAGGCGGCCGCGTTCCGTTGCCCAGCCGCAATGAGCAAATTCGCGAAACCCACGGGGCCCACGCCATGCTCTGCGTGGGTTATTCCGATCGCAATGAAGCCTTTATTGTACGCAATTCTTGGGGATCGGATTGGGGTGATCAAGGCTATTGCTATATCCCCTATGACTACATGACCAACACGGATTTGTGTTTCGATTGCTGGGCAATTCAACAAGTTTCGGATCTAGATTTTTCGGCTGGTATTGACAGCGAAGATGACGAAGAATTTGCCAGTGACTACAACTCTGAGGACGATGAGAGTGATTATGACTACTCAGAGGAAGAGGACGAAGAAATCAGCGTCTCAGTAGACTACGACGGCGAGGAAAGCGACGAGGAAGAAGAGGAAGGCGACGAGGAAGAAGAATACGACGAAGAAGATTACGAAGATTCAGAAGAGGAGGAAGAAGAAGAGGAATATGATGAGGAAGAAGTAGAAGAAGACTACGAAGAAGAAGAAGATTACGAGGAAGAGGAGGAAGAAGAAGAGGAGGAAGAAGAAGAGTAAGTTGCTGATTGGGCATTCGCTCGATCGAACCTTTGGCTTTTCTCGGTTCTCCAGTAATTAATCAACACATCGGCTGATCGAGGATTGACCGATCGAGGATTGACCGATCGGCTGATCGACCATCTCGGGCAGGGGGCTTCAGCCCCTTGTCTGAAGCAATTTCAAGGCTTTTGGCCATGGGCTTTGCCACAGCCATTGGCCAGCCTCAATGTTGCAAAAGTTGGCGGGGACTCATACAGGGCGATCGGGTCACGCGACACTAAGGGATGGTTCTTGTTCCCAGCGCCATGCAATCCACCGAGTTTTTGCCCCAACCCCCCCCCAGCACCGCGCCCGAGGCCGCCCAGGCGACCCAAAATCGCAAAGCCGACCACCTGCGAGCCTGCTTGCAAGACGATGTGCAGTTCCGGCAGGTGGGCAGCGGCTTGGATCGCTACCGATTTGAGCATTGCTGTTTGCCGGAACTGGATCGATCGACCATTGATCCCAGCACTCAATTTCTGGGCAAACCGCTGCGGGCCCCGTTGCTCATTTCCTCCATGACGGGCGGCACAGACCAGGCAGAACAAATCAATATGCGGTTGGCGGCGGCGGCCCAGCGCTGGGGCTTAGCCATGGGCGTTGGCTCACAGCGGGTGGCGGTGGAGCGGCCGGAGGTGCGCCGAACCTTTGCGGTGCGATCGGTCGCTCCAGACATTCCATTGTTTGCCAACCTGGGGGCGGTGCAACTTAACTATCGCTATGGTTTGGCTGAGTGCCAGTCTTTGGTGGATTGGTTGGCAGCAGATGCGTTGATTTTGCATCTGAACCCCTTGCAAGAGGCGGTACAAACCAAGGGCGATCGCAACTTTGC
Source organism: Limnothrix sp. FACHB-881 (assembly GCF_014698135.1). NCBI lineage: Bacteria > Bacillati > Cyanobacteriota > Cyanophyceae > Pseudanabaenales > Pseudanabaenaceae > Limnothrix > Limnothrix sp. FACHB-881. The sequence goes on along the minus strand of NZ_JACJSN010000010.1, from coordinate 58,956 downwards.
TGGGTTGCTCGATCGCATCGCAGACCTTTGTGCCCAACTGCCCGTGCCTGTGATTGCCAAGGAGGTGGGCAACGGCATTTCGCGCACCATGGCTGAAAAGTTGCTGGCGGCCGGTGTCCAGGCGATCGACGTGGCCGGAGCGGGGGGCACGTCTTGGGCCAAAGTGGAGAGCGTGCGGGCTTTGGATCCTAAACAGCGTCGCTTGGGCGAAACCTTTGGTGATTGGGGCATTCCCACGGCTGAATGTATCACTGCAATTCGCCAAGTGGCTCCAACGATTCCGCTCATTGCGTCCGGTGGTCTGCGCAATGGTTTGGATGCGGCTAAGGCGATCGCCCTCGGGGCAAATTTGGCGGGATTCGCCATGCCCTTTTTACATGCGGCCAACGAGTCCGACAGTGCTTTGGACTTTCTGTGTGATGTGTTGATTGCGGAATTGGAAACCGCCATGTTTTGCACCGGCAATCGCACGATCGAAGATCTACAAACCTGCGGCCGACTGCAACTTCAGTAGGCGACTGTGGCTGATGGCGCTTGCTTCTTGGGCGCTGAGGGGATGATCCCTTCAGCGATTCCTCAAGATGGGGTCAAATTGGATCGCTGCTTGAGCCAGACTTTAAAATAGTAGAACTTTGAGTGATCACAATCACAATCAAAATGTAATTTGCAGTTTCCCGAGTTAGGGACGCGTCCCGCTTTCCTAGGGCTAGGGATTAAGATCAAGACAGCAAGATAAAGATAGAATAAGTATAAGCTTCTGACGATTCATTGTAACCACTTCATCAGTGGCTTTTCTTTGCTTTTTTGCCCTTCAAGAATGCGCCTCAAAAGGTGGCATTGCTTTTTTCGTGGCTTTTTTCATGATTTTTTCAGGGCTGTTGATCGGCTGCTGGGATGGCCTTGATGGGTGAGTCCTGAATTCCTGGTGTTGAGTAGTTTGGCAAACGTTGCTCAACATGATCGCCCGGAAGCCACGACCAATGCCCTGCTCAAAATCACTGCCCGATCGTTGCTCTGGTGACCCAATGGGGAATGGCGATCCGGCTCGAAATCAAGCTTCTTTCGCTCAATCTTCTCTCTAGCGTTAGGTTCATGACCAATTCCCAGGCAATTGCAGCCAATTCAGAACCCATTCGACGATTAGCGACGGGCAAGGCAGAATCGCCAGCCCGGCCGTTTGATCCCGGATCGTTTCTAGTTTTGGTGGTGGATGATGTCAGCCAAAATGTGCGCCTGTCGATCGAAATGCTAGATCAGGCGGGCTATGAAACCACATTTGCCATGACGGGAGCCGAAGCGTTGATGAGGGTGCGATCGGCCCAACCGGATTTGATTTTGCTGGATTTGATGATGCCGGGAATGAGCGGTTTGCAACTGTGCGATCGCCTGAAAGAAGATCCGATTCTGCGGGATATTCCCGTGTTGTTTGTCACGGCCAGCAACGAAGAAACCCACATGCTCGAAGCCTTTCAGCTTGGCGCTGTGGACTACATCACCAAGCCCTTTCGATCGGCGGAACTCCTGGCCCGGGTGCGGGTGCATTTGGAACTCAAGCAAGCACGAGATCGCCTTAGTCAGGCCCTGAATGCCCTGCAACGAACCCACGCCCAACTGCAAAGCGCCTACACCGAATTGGGCCGCTTGGCCACCACCGACCCCCTGACCGGTTTGGCCAATCGTCGGCATTGGATGACCCTGGCCAAAAAGGAATTCCAGCGCAGTTGTCGCTATCAACATCCCCTTTCGGTGTTGATGTTGGATTTGGATCACTTCAAGGCCGTGAACGATACCTATGGCCATGCCGTGGGCGATTTGGCCTTGGCCACGGCCACCCAAGCCGCCAGCAGCATTCTGCGAACTCAGGATTGTCTGGGGCGCTATGGGGGTGAGGAATTTGTAATGTTGTTGCCGGAGACCGATGCGGCGGCCGCGGCGATCGTGGCGGAACGGATTCGCAAGGCGATCGCCGATCCGACTATCACCAGTTTGCCCAGCGCCCCGGGCTTAACCCTAACGGTCAGCATTGGCGGCACAAGTTGCCAGTCCACTGACACCTCGATCGAGGCGGCCTTGAACCGGGCCGATCGGGCCCTCTACCAAGCCAAAAACCGGGGCCGCAATCGAGTGATGATGGTGTTGTAGCGGCCCGATTGTTTACGGTTGATTAACCTTCGGCAAGGGCCCACTGCTGGCCGAGGTGCGATAAACTGTTACGAAATGTAAAACTCAAAACGTAACAATTCAGGAACAAACCATGACTCAACCACAACCGACCACCACCCCCAACCTCGAAGAACCCAAATTTGGCTTCAATGACTATGCCGAGCGCCTAAATGGCCGCGCCGCCATGGTGGGTTTCCTGCTGGCTTTGGCGATCGAGGCGGTGACGGGTCAAGGGCTGTTGGCTTGGTTGGGCCTGCTGTAGGGGCCTGCTGTTGTCCGTTGCTTGGCAACCTGCTGCAACTGGTTGAGCTTGTTGAGCGGGATTTGCCAAGCCTCATCCTTTGCGAAATGCTTTGTGAAATTAAGGGCGCAGCCCCTGCCCGATCGCTTGGCCCAAGAGGCGGGTGGGTGTGGCTGCGTCCCTTCCGTGGGCTGCGCATGAGTTGATTCCACAACCGTAGACTCCACAGCCGCAAATGTGGAAGGTTGTTGAAGGTCTTTTTTGAAGGTCTATTGATAGCAGCAGAAAAAATTTCTAGCAGCAGAAAGGTTTATACAATCAGAATTAGGGGCGACATGGCTAGGGATTGGCCATCGTTTGGGGATCACCCTTGGGATCAAAACCGCTGAGGACTAAACCGATGGGTAAGCGTTGGCCGCGGCTGTTGCAGCAACGATATCGACGAGAGCCGATCGCCGCCTTCGTGCTAACCATGGGCCTGGTGCAGGTGACGATCGGGGGAGCGGATAGTGATGCGGGTTTGGCCGCTTTGGGGCTAATCTTTTTGGGCACGGCCGCCGCTCTCTATTGGCTGAAATATTCCGCGCGCGTGATTGACGCGGCCCGATCGCCCCGCATGGCCTACCGCAGTTCCTCCGCCAGTCGCTTGCCCGTTTTGCCCGCCGCCCCCCGGCTAACCTCGGTTTACGGAGACCCGGTTTACACAGATCGATCGCGATCGCCCCTGCCGCCCTTGCGCCTCCGCGATCGCCCCCATTCCGCCGACTAGCCCTTGTCGCCAGCCTCCGCGATCCCCCAGCCCCCTTGCAAGGGCGAATCCAGAACTCTGAGCGAATCATCGTCCCGATCGAGCCGCATTGCATGAGCGATCTTTGCACCATCAGCCGTCGTGTCCAGTTTTCCGCAAGCTACCGTTATTGGTTGCCGGAACTGACGGAGGCGGAAAATCATCGGCGGTTCGGGATCGCCGCTCGATCGCCCGGCAGCACCTTCACGCTTTGGGTGCAAGTCCAAGGGCCGATCGATCCCTTTGGCATGGTGGCCAACCTATCCACCACCATCAAACGCGCCCTGCAACGGGAAGTGCTGGAACCCTTGCACGGAGCCAACCTCAACCAAATTTGGCCAGAATTTGCCAACACCCTGCCCACCAGCGAGTGGCTGGCCCAGGTGCTGTGGCAGCGTTTGGGCCAATGTTGGCAGCGGCAGGGCTTGCAACTGCGGCAAGTGCAACTGTCGCCCGATCCCGGTTTAGTTGTGGAATATCGAGGGCAAGCTATGGAAGCTCATCTAACGGTTCATACCCACTTCAGCGCCGCCCATCGTTTGGCTTTGCCAACCCTAACTTTGGCTCAAAATAGCGAAATTTATGGCAAATGTTCCCGCCCCAGTGGCCATGGCCACAACTACCAATTGTGGGTGACGGTGCGCGGTCAAATTGACCCCAGAACAGGGATGGTTGTTGAACTGAACCGGCTCCACGATCTCATTGAAATGCAAGTGGTGGAGCAGCTTGATCACACCTTTTTGAATCAGGATATTGCCTATTTTCAAGACATTGTGCCCACGGCGGAAAATATTGCCGTTTATATTCGCGATCAACTGCTGGAGCCATTGCGGGAATTGGGAGTGCAGTTGGTCAAAATTCGGTTGGATGAAACCGAAAATAATTCCTGTGAAGTGTATGTGCAAACGGAGGCTCCGTGGGTCGATCGCCCCGTGACCAGCGCGATCGACCAAGGAAAACCGGCGGGCGTGGGTGCAAACTAGCCAGCTATTCAAACCGCATTATTCAAACCGCACCGCCGTGCCACTGACCGCCACCATCAACATGCCACCGCCGTTGGACAGGCTAATGGTTTCATAATCAATATCAATGCCAATGATGCCGTTCGCTCCCAATTCCGTAGCGGCGGCTTTCATTTCATTCATCGCGATGTCTTTGGCCTTGCGCAGTTCTTTTTCGTAGGAACCCGATCGCCCGCCAATCACGTCTCGGATGCCAGCGAAAAAGTCCTTGAAAATGTTCGCCCCCAAGATCGCTTCTCCACTGACCACGCCGTAATAGGAGATGATGCGCTTGCCTTCGAGGCTGGAGGTTGTGGTTAGCAACATAGTGTGATTAGGAATTCCGGTGATCGGTTCTTTTGTTGGGTTTTGCTTGATCTCATCCCTGTTGTAGCAAGATTGGTGGGCGATCGACCGAGGGGTTGTGGGGGACTGTTCACAGGTTTTGGTGACTTTCACAGAAAAGACCAAGCCGCTCGATCGGGTCAATGGCCACTCAATCGCCACGGATGGCGGCAAATTTTGCTTGAATGGCCCGCAGATGTTGCACGGGGTCTCAACCATGCTGGTACGAAAGTTGGGCGATTGCGAAGAATTTGTGGCCGGCGATAATTCGATTTTGCGAGAGCTGCTGCATCCCGACAAACAGCCGATCGACCTGCGCTATAGCTTGGCCCATGCGATTTTGCCCGTGGGCGAAACCTCGCTGCCCCATTCCCTGACCACCTCAGAGGTCTACTACATCATGGCGGGGCGGGGAGAAATGCACATCGATGGCGAGGTGCAAATCATTGAGCCAGGGGATGCGGTTTATATGCCGCCCAACGCTAAACAATTCGTGCGCAGCTTGGGCCCGAGCCGTTGACCTTCATCTTGGGGCATGGAAAATCAACTGTTTTCGTTGAATCCCAGGAAATGAAGACAGACCCTGACGACCTGTGCCAGTTGCAGGGGCGATCAGGAACAGGCGGGTTGCTATTTTTGGTAAAAATTACTATAAATAAATTGACCGGCCACCCGTCAACGGCCAGAGCGGTGTGACTGCCTCAAGATCCCTCCTGGCGATCGCCCGATCGATCGCTTCCCCAGTTATGTTGACCCTCACCACGCCCGACTTGGGGCCCGCAACCCTGGACGCTCAAGTGGGCAACAGCGCCCTGCTGACGGATCTGTATCAGTTGACGATGATCGCTTGCTATTGCGATCGGGCGGTGGAGCAACAAACCGCCAGTTTTGAGCTGTTTACGCGCCGGTTGCCCGATGGGTTTGGCTACTTGGTGGCCATGGGACTGGAACAGGCCCTGCAATACCTGGAGCAGTTTCAGGTCAGCGCGTCCCAACAGGCCCAACTGCGGGCCACGGGGCTGTTTGACCATGCGCCCGATCGGTTTTGGGACTTGCTGGCGACGGCTCGGTTTACGGGAGACTTGTGGGCCGTGCCCGAAGGAACCGTGGTGTTTGCCCATGAACCGCTGCTGCGAATTGAGGCTCCCCTCTGGCAAGCCCAGTGGGTGGAAACCTATTTGCTGAATGTGCTGAACTATCAAACCCTGGTGGCCACGCGATCAGCTCGGTTGCGGGATGTGGCGGGCGATCGGGCGCAAATTTTGGAATTTGGCACAAGGCGGGCCTTCAGTCCCCAGGCGGCCCTGTGGGCGGCGCGGGCGGCCTTGGCGGCCGGCTTGGATGCCACTTCCAATGTGGAGGCGGCGTTGCAATTGGGGCGACAGCCGGCGGGCACGATGGCCCATGCCCTGGTGATGGCCCTGGGTGCTTCCATGGGGTCGGAGCTGGCGGCGTTTGAGGCTTTTCAGGGACTGTTCCCCCGTGGGGCGCTGCTGGTGGATACCTTTGACCCGGTGCGGGCGATCGAACAGTTGGCGGAGCGGGTGCGGGCCGGTGGGGCCCCCGTGCCGGCTATCCGGTTGGATTCGGGAGACTTGGTGAGCCTGTCACAGCTAGCGCGCGATCAATTGCCGGGAACGCAAATTTTGGTCAGCGGTGATCTGGATGAGGCGGAAATCGATCACCTACGGGCGGCCGGTGCTGAGATTGATGGCTATGGCGTGGGCACAAAGTTGGTGACGGGCCAGCCGGTGAATGGGGTTTATAAATTAGTGGAGTTGGCGGGGCAACCGGTGGCCAAAGGCTCCAGTGGCAAGGCCACCTATCCGGGCCGAAAACAGGTGCTGCGCGATCGGGACGAGGCGGGCCGTTGGTTGGGCGATCGGCTGGTGTTGGCCGATGAAGTGCCCCGATCAGAGTTGGGATTGTTGCGGCCCGTGATGCGTGCGGGACAACGGCTGACGGATTCAGAATCCCTGCTGACCATTGCCCAACGCACCCGATCGCAGGTTCAAAGCCTCCCGGAGGCGGTGCGATCGATCCATGACCCAACCCCAGTGCGGCCGGAACTGTCGCCTGCGCTACAATCGCTCACGACTCGGGTGCATCAGTCGATTCAAGCTGCTTCCTAAGCTGCTTTCCACGCTCCTTCCCAAACTGTCCCAAGGCCAGCACCCCAGTGGTTGCCAATTCCGCTCCATCAACCCGTCATTTTCCACAAACCTGTATTCCTGCCGTTGTTTTGGCGGCCAGAATCCCATGATGTCGATCGCGTTGTTTGGAACCAGTGCAGATCCCCCAACCTATGGCCATCAGGCGATTGTTGCTTGGTTGGCCCAACGGTTCGATCGGGTTGCGGTTTGGGCTGCGGACAATCCCTTCAAAAGTCATCGCGCTCCCCTCGACTGTCGCACGGCCATGTTGCGGGTGCTGATTGAGTCGATCGAACCACGGCCCACCCATGTGCAGGTTTGTCCAGACCTGAGCCACCCGCGCACGGTGGTGGTGTTGGAACGGGCCCGGGAACGCTGGCCCCACACCCAGTTCAGCCTAGTCATTGGGTCAGATTTGGTGGCCCAACTGCCCCGGTGGTATCGCTCGGCAGACATTCTACAATTTGCCCAATTGCTGGTGATTCCTCGGCCGGGCTATCCCTTGGAAACGGCCGCGATCGAACATTTAGCCGACCTGGGAGCCAGGGTGCAGGTGGCTGACCTCAGCAGCCCCGCCAGTTCTTCCACCGCCTATCGGGAAGCGGGCGATCGCAACAGTATCCCCCCCGAAATTGAAGCCTATATTCGGGGTGAGCAGCTTTACCTATGGCAGAACGTCGGCTAGGTTCCCATCGCCTCAATGCAAAACTCAGTGCCAAGCTTAGTGCCCAACAGAGCACCAAACAGAGCGCCAAACAGAGCGCCAAACAGAGTGCCAAACAATCGCCTGCTCCCCTGGAGGGCGATTCCCTGGCCGATTTCAAAGTAGGAGTTGATAACGTCATTTTTTCCGTGGACAGCGACAAGCGCCGACTGTTGGTGTTGCTGGTGATGCGGCAACACGAACCCTTTGCCGGTTGTTGGAGCTTGCCCGGAACCTTGGTGCGCCAAGGCGAGGCCCTGGAAGCGGCGGCCTATCGCGTCTTGGCGGAAAAAATTCGCGTCCGGCATCTGTACCTAGAGCAGCTTTATACCTTCGGTGGGCCCGGCCGCGATCCCCGGGAAGCCGCCGACAGTTTCGGAGTGCGGTACTTGTCCGTCAGCTACTTTGCCCTGGTGCGCTATGCGGAGGTGGAGGCAATCGCGGATTTTGCCACCGATGGGGCGATCGGGATTGCTTGGTATCCGTTTGATCGCCTGCCGGAACTGGCTTTTGATCACGATCGAATTGTGCAATACGGCTATCAACGCTTGCGCAACAAATTGGAATACAGCCCGATCGCCTTTGATGTGTTGCCGGAATCCTTCACCCTCAGCGATCTTTATCAGCTTTACACCATTGTTTTAGGCGAAAACTTTTCAGACTATTCCAACTTCCGCAGCCGCTTGCTGAAGCTGGGAATTTTGTTGGACACGGGCGTGAAGGTGTCGCGTGGTGCTGGTCGCCCGGCTAGTCTTTATCAATTTGATGCGATCGCCTTTCAACAATTGGAAAATAAGCCCCTCGTTTTTGTCTAAATCTTGGGCGAAATCCTGGTCTAATAGTCAAAATCGCCTGCAAAGACTCTGCCCAAAACGCCAATGACTGCGCCCAGTAACTCCCCCGATCTTGACCAGTTGCCGGCCGATCAAGCCAGGCAACCGGCCCAGCCTTGGTTTTGGCTCCTGTGGGCCGGCTTCACGCTCTATGCTTTCCTGCTGGCTCCGCCCGATCGCCCGGACACCTTGGATTTGATCATTCGCCTTTCGACGGGGCAAGTATCCGGCGAAAATCCGCTCATCGTGGCTCTTTTTAACCTGATGGGTATTTGGCCGCTGGTTTACTGCTGCTTGCTGTTTGCCGATGGGCGGGGGCAACCGGTGCGTGCTTGGCCCTTTGCGATCGGGTCAATGGCATTGGGGGCCTTTGCCCTGTTGCCTTACCTGGCCCTGCGGCGATCGAACCCACAGTTCACGGGCGAGCGATCGGGTCTGATTCGAGTCTGGGATTCCCGTTGGCTGGCTTTGGGTCTCGCGGTTGGGGCGATCGGGCTGCTGGGTTGGGGTCTGTCCCAAGGCAACTGGTCAGATTTTGGGCAACAGTGGCAAACCAGCCGATTTATCCATGTGATGAGCCTCGATTTTCTGATGCTTTCCCTGCTGTTTCCTGCCCTGGTGGGCGATGATTTAGCCCGGAGAGGTTGGCATCAGCAAACCATTTGGCAATGGCTAACGTTTTTGCCTTTAGTGGGGCCTTTGGCTTACCTTTGCCTTCGCCCACCGATTCAGGTGACGAATGAGTAACTAGCAATTATTGGGGGAGTGAACCTGGTTGGCTTTTAGCAAACTTCTAAAGTCTCTTCAGGGCTTTTTCAGAATTTTTTGAATTTTTTTGAATTTTATAAACTTTGCAAACTTTGCAAATTCCGTTGAAAGCTTCAATCCCTTTCGGGCTGTTCCAGCGTCTTTTGGAAGAGTGTTTTAACCCATGAAACGTCGCCATTTAATGCAGTCGATCGGGCTGGGTTCCGTGACGGCCGCTGCTGCCGCTTGTGCTCCCAAACCCAGTGGTGGCCCGCCCGTTGCCGCCGACTTACCTAGAATTCAGTGGCGGGCGATCGCCAGTTGGCCCAAAGCCCTCGACACCATTTTTGGTGGCTTAGTCAGCATCTGCGATCGGGTCAAAGAACTCAGCGACGGCCGATTCATCATCACGCCCCACACCGCCGGAGAAATTGTGGGCGCACTGGAAGTGATGGACGCAGTACAGCTCGGAGCGGCTGAATGCGGCCACAGTTCCAGCTATTACTATTTGGGCAAGCATCGAGGACTCGCGTTTGGCACTTCAGTGCCCTTTGGCCTCACGGCTCAACAACAAAATGCTTGGCTCTATGCTGGCGGCGGCTTAACAGCTTTGCAAGCCATTTATCGCAGCTTCAATATTATTAATTTTCCCGCTGGCAACACGGGAACCCAAATGGGGGGCTGGTTTAAACGCGAAATTCAAACCCTCAGTGATTTGCAGGGTTTGAAAATGCGAATTCCTGGTCTTGGTGGCGAGGTGATGTCGCGATTGGGGGTGAATGTGCAGGTGTTGCCCGGTAGCGAAGTGTTCTTGGCACTCGATCGGGGAACCATTGATGCGGCCGAGTGGGTTGGCCCCTATGACGATGCAAAATTGGGACTGAACCGCGCCGCCCGTTTCTATTACTATCCCGGTTGGTGGGAACCCGGCAGCACACTCGATTTCTTTGTCAACTTAGAAGCCTGGAACCGATTGCCAAAAGCCTATCAACAGATGATTCAACTGGCAGCCCAAGAAGCCAACTATGCCATGTTGTCAAACTATGAAGCCCTCAACGCGGCAGGCCTCAAAACCCTCATTGCCAGTGGCACACAACTACGGCCCTATTCCCCCGAAATTTTAAAACAAGCCAAAACGGAAACAGAAGCACTGTTTGCAGACTTAGCCCAGCGAGATGCAAACTTCAAGGCCATTTATGAACCTTGGAAAACCTTTCAACAATCGGTGATTGCTTGGAACAACACCAATGAATGGGTTTTTGCGGAAGCGGTTAAACCTTAAACCATCCAATCTTGCCTTTGAATCTTTCAAATCCTTTAAATTTTTCCCGTTTAAACCTATGCAAACTATGCAGAATTGGCAACGGTGGCTTCAACGGCAACTCCCTCCCTGGTTGCGGCTGGCTCGACAAATCGATCGCTGGAATTTTCGCTTGGGCCAAGCCATGGGCTGGTTGGTGGTGGCCATGCTGGCGATCGGGTCTTGGAATGTGATTGGTCGCTATTTGGGCCGGGCGATCGGGCAAAATCTCACCTCCAACACCAGCATTGAGTTGCAGTGGTATCTCTTTAGCGGTGTGTTCTTGCTCGGTGCTGCCTACACAATGCAGCGGAATGGCCATGTGCGGGTAGATGTGTTCTATAAAAATTGGTCGCCCCGCACCCAGGCGATCGCCAATTTAGTTGGAACCGTTCTGTTTTTAATGCCCTTTTCGGCTTTGGTTTTGATGGCTTCTTGGCAATGGACAGCCAATGCTTGGATGGTTCAGGAACTCTCGCCCGATCCCGGTGGTTTGCCGCGCTATCCCATCAAAGGATTGATTTTAATTAGTTTTGTGGTTTTGATGATTCAGGGTGTTTCAGAAATCATTAAAAACTTGGCAATCATTGCCGGTTTAGGCACAGATCCCTCGTCGCAGTCGATCGCCCACTCGATCGCCCCCCATCAACCCAGCCAACTATCGGCCAGCCAACCATCGGAGAACCCCTCGGAAAACTCATCGGAGGGCGATCGCTAATGGAAACCCTTGGATTTGACTGGCTGGGGCCCCTCATGTTTTTGGGGGCGCTGCTCTTTTTGTCCCTCGGCTATCCCGTCGCCTTTTCCTTGGGTGGGGTTGCCATCGTTTTCGCCCTGATTGGAATCAATGTCGATGCGTTTGAGCCAAGCTTTTTAGCTGCCTTGCCCAGCCGCATTTTTGACATTATGAAAAACTACACGTTGCTGGCCATTCCTTATTTTATTTTCCTAGGATCCGTTCTGGAAAAGTCAGGAATTGCCGAGCAACTTTTAGAAACCGTCGGTATTTTGTTCGGCCGCTTGCGGGGTGGCTTGGCCCTGGCGGTGGTGGTGGTGGGGGCGATGCTGGCGGCCACAACGGGAGTCGTGGCGGCAACGGTCGTGGCCATGGGTCTCATTTCCCTGCCCATCATGCTGCGCTATGGCTACAATCGCGAGCTGGCCACGGGGGTGATTGCCGCTTCTGGAACCTTGGGGCAAATCATTCCGCCCAGTGTGGTGCTGGTGGTGCTGGGCGACCAATTGGGTGTTTCGGTTGGCAATCTGTTCCTGGGGGCAGTGATTCCCGGCTTGATGATGGCGGGGGCCTTTGCCTTGCATGTGTTGCTGGTGGCCTTTTTGAAGCCGGAAGCCGCGCCAGCCCTGCCGCCGGAGGTTTGCCAAATGCCGCGCCGAGAATTGCGGCAACGGGTGGTGCAGTCCATGTTGCCCCCATTGGTGCTGATTTTGTTGGTGTTGGGGAGCATTTTCTTTGGCATTGCCACCCCCACGGAGGCGGGCGCGGTGGGTTCCTTGGGGGCGATCGCCCTGGCTCTGTTGAATCGCCAATTCAGTTGGGTTGCCCTGCGGGACTCCTGCGAAGCCACCCTGCGCATTTCCAGCATGGCCCTATTTATTTTGATTGGTTCAACGGCTTTCAGTTTGGTTTTTCGGGGTCTCCATGGCGATCGGTTCATGTTCGAAATTCTGTCGAACCTGCCGGGCGAGGGAGTGGGTTTCTTAGCCCTCAATATGTTGGTGGTTTTCCTGTTGGGGTTCTTTATTGACTTCTTTGAAATCGCCTTTATTGTGGTTCCGATTTTTGCCCCCGTTGCCAAAGCCCTTGGGTTTAATATGATTTGGTATGGGGTGATTTTAGGGGCGAACTTGCAAACTTCTTTCCTCACGCCACCCTTTGGATTTGCCCTGTTTTATCTACGGGGCGTTGCGCCTGCCATTGTCAAAACGGAGGAGCTATATCGGGGGGTAATTCCTTTTATTTGTCTGCAACTGCTGGTGTTGCTGATTATTATTCTGTTCCCGGATTTGGTCATGTGGTTACCGTCTCTCAGCTTCGACTGATTAGACAGTAGGCCTCTTTCACAAATCAGTAAAAAGCTTTCATTCTCTTCTCAAAATGGGCCGATCAACGCTCATTTTTTAGTATCGCGACTGCCTTAATTCTCTGGGTCAAAACCGCAGAGTCAGTCGTTATAACAAGGGGCTTAAGCCCCTTGCTGCCTAACGAGCTGGTAACCTTGCTGCCTAACGAGCTGGTAACGTTAATAGTCATTCGACGAGAAAACCAGGCAAAGAAATTTAGGAATTCAGGGCCGGGCGATCGCGCTGTTGATCCTGCCGGGAATACACTTGACCATCATCCCAAAGGCCCACCAACGCCGTGATTAAAGCTTTAGCAAAACCCATGCAGTAGCAGCCAAAACGTACCAACACTTTTAGGGGTGAACCGCTCTTGTAGCAGGGGGGATGACCCAAAACATGGCAGTCAAACAGTTTGGCAAAAAAGCGAATCTGTTGCCCAAGGCTGAGGTGTTTAAACCCGAGCCAAAAATGGTTGTGATAGAAGGTGGTTTGATAGCCGATCGAACGGGTGCTGATGTCATGGCAACCGCCGGTTTCTTCGCCTAAATGCACCAAATGGGCGGCGGGGTCATACCAAATTTTGAAGCCAGTTTTGCGCAAGCTTAAGCAAAAGTCGGACTCTTCGCGAACAGCGCTGCCCCGATAGCGTTCATCAAACCGCAGGCCATGCTGCACAAACAGGTTGCGCCGAAAGGACATGTTACAACCTCGGGCAGTGATCACCGGTTGGGGCTGGGTGGCCCGCACGAGGTCAATGTGATACCAGGCGATCGCAGGGTCAGAGGCTTCCGGCACTTGGTAATCAAATTCGCCCACATGTTTGGTGCATTCTTGCTCCAATTTCATGCGATCGAACACGCGCCCGGCCACCGCTCCAATCTGGGGATCACCATAGTTCGCCACATGAGCCGCAATGAAACCTGGCTCCAGGCGCACATCATCATCAATAAAAATCAGAATTTCACCACTCGATCGCCGGGCCGCAAAGTTTCGGGCCCCTGGCAAGCTCGCCCACCGCAGGCGATGCCATTGGATTTTGCCCCCATCGGCCCATTGGGCCAGTTTCGCTTCGGTTTCGGGCAGGTGCTGCGGGGTTTGGTCAACGACGATCACTTCAAAATCAGGATAGTCCTGGGCTAGTACATCCTCGATCGAGGTGCAAAGCACTTGTTCGCGCCCGTAGGTGGGCACAATGACTGAAACCTTTGGCAACTGGGAAACCTGACTCATATCCGCAACCGTGGGGGGATGGCTAGGATGGCTGGAGCGATTCGATCGAACCGTAAATCTTAATCCAAGAGCATCCGAGTGTTGTCCGGTGAAGGGCCGCTAGGGGCGGGGGCGGTCAACATACCGCGCCGCGATCGCCCCGCCGATGAACCCAAAAAGATGCATTTGCCAGGACACGCCCGAGCGCAACGGTAGCACCCCAAAGATCAAACTGCCATAGAGGCTGAAGATAAAAATCGAAAGCAAAATGCCGCTGGCGCTGCGTTCAAACCAACCCCGAAACAGCACATAGCTGAGATAGCCAAACACCAAACCACTTGCGCCGATGTGGATGGAGTTGCTGGGGCCAATCAGCCAGGTTCCCAGACCGCTAATGAGGGCGATCGCGCCGGTCACTTTCCAAAAGGTTTCGCGCCCACGCACCAACACCAACCAACCCAGCACCCCCAGGGGCACGGTGTTGGCCATCAAATGGGCCAGGTCACCATGGAGCAAGGGGGCAAAGACAATCCCCCGCAGGCCGATGACATTGCGGGGAACAATGCCCAACACATCGAGATAGCCCCGAAAAACGAACTGATCAACAATTTCCAGCAGCCACAGGAGGCCAATCAGCGATGCCAAAAATCGCCCTTGGGATTTGAGTTCTTCGGTCACATGCTCAAGGAGTGATTACTGAAATTGACAACTGGAAAAGATTCCCAGGGGAACGCCATTGGAAAGGAGCACGGGGCGCGTTTTCCACTATAGCCAGGATAGCGAACGGCACCGTCGGTGGGGGGCGCGATCGGGCGATTGTTGCGGTGTGCTGAATTCGAGGTGTGGCGATCGGGCGATCGACCGTTTTGGAAATCTGTCCCGCACAATCGCTAGTGAGATGGAAATGTTGGCTAGGCTGAAGACAGCCAGGCTTTTGATTCTCTGCATTCCAACGCCTTGGCCGTCCACTGCTGCTTTTCAACGACCGATCGCCCATGGGTCCCTGGCCTGAGTTCAGACTTTCAGAACCTGGGTTCAGTGCTTGAGTCGGGTCTGCCAGTTTGGGCATGTTTCCCTTGCGGCTCCGCCAAGCCAGCCGGACTCAGTGACCAGTGAGAATGGCAAGCGATCGCTGAAGACTTATTCGGGCCCCGTCGCCATGTTTCCTAATCGTTCTCCTCGTTTGGCTGCCCAGTTGCCCCCTGCCGTGCGATCGGGCCCTGCTGCTGCGCGTCGGTGGCGGGGACTTTGGGGCGGGGCGATCGCCCTGTGGTTGGGTTGGCCCGGCGTTGCGTTGGCTTATCTCCAGTCGATCGACCCGGTTCCCAGCCCCAGCCCCAGCCGCCCTGTGACACCCACGCCCACGCCCACGCGCCCGCCGACTCCGACTCCCACCCTGACTCCGACCCCAACACGCCCGCCGACTCCGACTCCCACCCCAACACGCCCGCCCGATCGCGCTGCTCCCTGCTTGAACGAGGGCGATCGTTACCGAGCCCGCATGTGTGAGTTGCGAGCTTCAGACGAGCGCTGGATTGAAATTCACCTCAGCAATCAGCGGTTGATCGCCTGGGAAGGAAATAAGCCCGTTTATGCGGTGATTGTGTCCACGGGCAAACCGGGTACGCCGACTTGGCCAGGAATTTTCCGAATTCAGCGCAAGCTCCCGATCGATCGAATGCGCGGGGCCGATTACGACGTGCCCAACGTACCCCATGTGATGTATTACCACCGGGGATATGCGATTCACGGGGCTTACTGGCATCAGCGCTTTGGCACGCCGGTTAGCCATGGTTGCACCAACGTGGCCCCGGATCATGCTCGCTGGCTTTTTAACTGGGCCGATGTGGGTACCCCGATCGTGATTCGCCCCTAGGGATTGTCATCAAATTCCCTGAAACCCCTACTCCACTTTGAATTGATCGCGAGGGACAAGGGGCTTCAGCCCCTTGTTGCGATGATTGGGGTATGGCAGATCAACTACCTTCACTGGATGCCAGGAAATCGCGACAGGCCCTAATTCTCCCGATCGGGATTGGCTAATCAGCCTACGGACGAGAATCCTTGGTTAAATGGTCTCGAACTGTTTGGCAGCGAGAACCAAGTCATGATCTTTGTCGGGTTGATTTTGGGTGTCGTGATCGGCGGTGCGATCGCCTGGTATTTGATGCAACAGCGGGTGGCCGACCTGGAGCGCCAGCAAAAGCAATATCTCGATCGGCAACGGCAAACCCTGGAGCAAGATTTTGAGGTACAAAAGCAGACGGCTCGCAAAAACTTCGATCGGGAATTGCAAGCCCTGCAAACGGAAATTGCCCAACTGAAAGCACAAACCGCCCCCACCGCCGCACCGCCCACTCCCGATCCTGCACGCTCTGCTCCGCGCCCGGCGGCAACCGGTCAACCGGCGGCCCAGCTCCCGGATCCTTGGGGTGGAGCCGGTGCGCCCGCGCCAACGCCTGCCCCGGAACCCGCACCAGAGCCTGTTGCAGAACCCACGCCGGAACCTACGCCGGAACCCGCACCAGAGCCGATCGCCGCACCGGAGCCAACGGCGGCCTCAGGGGAACCCGTTGCAGAACCCACACCGGAACCCGTGGCCGAGCCGATCGCCGAGCCAGAACCCACACCGGAACCCGCGGCCGAACCGATCGCGGAGCAAGCTGCGGAACCAGTCACTGAACCGGTCACTGAACCGGTCACGACTCCTGAGCCGATCGCCCCAATCGCGCCCAGCAATCAACCCAGCCCGATCGAGCAAGTGACCCAACTCGCCACCAAGGTTCGGGCGATCGGCCAGCGAGCCGAGGGCCAAAAACTGATCAACGAGCTGTTGACCTTCACCAGCAGCCCCGATGCCACCGTACGCGCCGCCGCGATCGAGGCCCTCAGCGCCGTCCACAGCCCTGAAGTGGTGAGCTGCCTCGAAAAAGCCCTCCATGATGCGGCCCCGATCGTGGTGCGAGCGGCTGCCAAAGGGTTGGAGCGCTTCAAAAGCCAAGCCCCGATCGCCCAACCGGTTGAAGAATCACCGCTGCCTCCCAACGGCGGCCCCAAACAGCCCTAGGTCTGGCGATCCGGAAGCCAGCGCATGATTTCCCTTCAGTGCGATCACTCCTTGTGGGTCAACCCCCTCAATAACTGAGGACTGAAAATAGGGCAATCAATTGTAAAGAATTTCTCGAAAATCCGGATTCATTCCAGAACTAACTGAACTCACAGGGCGGAAAGTTTTTCCTTCTGCCCTGTGTTTTATTTCATACATCGTTTTGAAATGAATGTTTGATTTCGCACAGCATTGCCTGAAAGCCTTAAAATTGCGTTCATTCATGTCGCATTTTGCACATCTTTATCCATTGCTTCGCCCATTATTAAAAAAGTTGTTGTAACTTAAATTCAAGCTTGTCAATTTTATGCAGAATCCTTTAAACTAATTGTAAGGATTTTAAAAAGTCCTCTACAAAAAGTCTTAACGTCTTTTGGGGCTGCTCTAGTTAGACTGCTTCCATTGGCTCATTCAAACAATTTGATTAGCCTTAATTGAGCGCATAAGTTTCTTCACAGCACTGAAGAACAGCCCACAACGATCAACCCAAATTCAAAATTCATCAGATTCGTCAGAGCTAACTCGTCACAACCAAGGCAGATTTACAAGATCTGCATGATCCAATCGCTCGGATCTATCGATTCAGGTCTATTGATTCGGGTCTATCAATCTAGATCTATCCATCCAGATCCATCGATCCAAATCTATCCATTTAACCGACTCAACAGGATCAACCCTGTCCTCCGCTGCACAGCGTTGCAGGACAATGCACTGAGGGAATGCTAAGGGAAGAACCACCACAGGCGTGACTCCTTTCAACGCCCCAACCAGTTTTACGTCTGCCGGGATCGCTCCAATCAATTGAGACTTGATTGCCACTCATCATTGAGCCTCCATTGATCGCCAGGTTGTCTTCGCTGGGAACGAAGAATAGCCTTCGCATCACTTTGCATTTTGTGCCCGATCGCGCGGTTAAGTCTTGCGTGCTCATGGTGCATTCAAATTCTTGAATTCCAGTTGCATTTCGCAACGACGATTAAGGTCATTCACAAATCGTTGACCTCTCAAGTCTGGTGCTGAAAACCGTCGTAGCCGTCATGCAGGGTGGCTGCCTTTCTTTGACCTATCAGCGTTGGACAGAACTCCTATGGCTCTTCAGATGTCCCCGGCCGGGATCGACCAAAACAGCGCGATCGCTCCGGAAGTTTCCACCCTCCGTTGGCGCTCTGCTGCCAGCACCAAAGCCATTCCCCTCAGCGGCAACAACAACATTGATGCTTTGCTGACGGTGCGTATTAATAATCCGACAATCACCCAATCGTGGAATGTGCCCCCTGGCGGGGTGATTACCTACAGTTTTCCCAATGCCAACACAGTCAATAATTTGACATCGGTTGCCCAGGGAGCCATCACCAACCCGGCAGAAATTCCCGAACCGGTGAAACAGGCCGTGCGGCAAGTGTTGCAAAACTATTCCCAAGTGATTCCGGTTCAGTTTCAAGAAGTGCCGGACGAAGTGGGCGGAACACTGCGCGTTACCCTGGGTAAGAGTCCGCAATTGCCCGATGCCTTGGCCTGTGCCTATGTCCCAGGAAGCGCCTATGGGGGACAGGTGTTTCTGTCGGCCAATGGAATGTTCGACCCCAACTTTTTTACGAAGGGGCCCGGCAGCGCTGGCTATGGCACTTTAATTCATGAATTGGGCCATGCCATGGGGCTGAAACATCCTCGAGAATATGGCAGCGAAGCGGGAGATGTGCCCGGTAAAGCACCTTCCAATGTGGCGGTTTTGGCTCCAGAATTGGATCATCGCCACAACACGGTGATGTCCTACAACGGGCGGGATTTTAGCAGTTTCCAGAATTCCCGCACCCTGATGAACTACGACATTCAGTCCCTGCAATATCTCTACGGGGCTAATACCAGTTGGCGATCGGGTAATGATTTGTACACCTGGAATGCCACTTCGTTTTTAGGGGTGGAAGCCATTTGGGATGGGGGCGGAACTGACACCTTGGAAATGGGATCGTTGCCAGCCTCTGATCGCTACTATTTCGATCTGAAACCCGGCGGTTTGTTAACCACCCAAACGGGGCGCAAGGGTCGCTTTTTTGATATCTATCCCAGCTACCAACCCCTCTATCCCATGTTCGATCGGGGCAAGTCGATCGCCTTTGGGGTCACCCTGGAAAATCTCAATGGCACTGATGGAGCCGACGAGGTACTTGGCAACGATGCCGACAACGTGATTTTGGGGCGCGGGGGCAACGACAGCCTCAGCGGCGGCCTCGGTCAAGACACCCTCTGGGGCGGGTTGGACGATGATTGGCTGAGCGGCGAGGCGGGCAATGACCAACTCCAAGGCAACGCGGGCCTCGATACCCTCATTGGCGGTTTGGGCAACGACCAGCTCAACGGCGGCCGCGATGCCGACTGGCTCCAAGGGGACGCGGGCGATGATGTGCTGTTTGGTGAATTTGGGGATGACCTGTTGTTGGGGGGCGACGGAGCCGATCGATTCGTGTTGGGCACGGGCATGGGCCAAGACACGATTCAGGACTTTCAGTCGGGCATTGATGGCATTTATCTGGTCAATGGGTTGACCCCCAGCGCGATCGCCCTGCGACCCCAGGGAACGAACACGTTGGTGCAAGTGGCCAACAGCAATGAGACTTTGGCGATCGTGGCCGGCGCACTCTCGATCGCTGACATTCACCTAGCCTGAGCGCTCTAGGGGAATGTCTGAGCAGTCGCTTGCGGCACTGGCCAAGCACCATCCGATCCCGACCCGGGGCCCATGCCACAGTTCCTCTGGCTGCCCGTGGTAAAATGGGAGGCTGAAATCTCGATTTCACGGCAATTTCGCCCAACCGAGGCCGTTCTAAATGAGGCTTGCCGTCGGTCTGTCCTTTGGGGCTTTTGCGCCACCACGATGCGAACGATTTGCTAGCCCTTGATGTGTACTAGCCCTTGATGTGTATCTGATCCCGAATGAAAGCCGGGTCATTGGCCCCCTTAGGTCTTTCGTTTGGGGTCGTGCCGTTTTTAGGCACTTGTTTTTAGGCCATAAATTTTCAGGCACTTTCTGCACCAGAGACCTATGAGTACTGCCGAAGACCGGATTGTCGCGACCGACCTACGCCAGGAAATGTCGCGATCGTACCTGGAATACGCCATGAGCGTGATCGTGGGGCGGGCGCTGCCGGATGCCCGCGACGGTCTGAAGCCGGTACACCGCCGGATTCTGTATGCCATGCATGAGTTGGGTTTGGCGGCCGATCGCCCCTTCCGGAAATGCGCCCGGGTGGTGGGGGAAGTGCTGGGGAAATATCACCCCCACGGCGACACGGCGGTCTATGACGCGCTGGTGCGGATGGCCCAAGATTTTTCGATGCGCCACCCGTTGATTAACGGTCACGGCAACTTCGGTTCGATCGACAACGACCCGCCCGCCGCCATGCGGTACACGGAATGTCGGCTGCAAGCCCTGACCAGTGAATCGCTGCTGCAAGACATTGAAGCGGAAACCGTTGATTTCATCGACAACTTCGATGGTTCCCAGCAAGAACCGACGGTGATGCCCGCGCGGCTGCCACAACTGTTGCTGAATGGTTCTTCCGGGATCGCGGTCGGTATGGCCACCAACATTCCGCCCCACAACTTGGGTGAGCTAGTCGATGGTCTTTGTGCCCTGATCCAGAATCCCGAAATTACCAATCAGGAACTGATCCGTTGGATTCCGGGGCCGGACTTCCCCACGGGGGCACAGATTTTTGGTACGTCGGGGATTCGGGAAGCCTACCTCACCGGGCGTGGCTCGATCACCATGCGCGGTGTGGCCAGTGTGGAGACGATCGAACGGCGCGGCGCACCCGATCGCGAGGCGATCATCATCACGGAGCTGCCCTACCAAACCAACAAGGCAGCGCTGATTGAGCGGATTGCTGAGTTGGTAAACGACAAGAAATTAGAAGGCATTTCCGACATTCGCGACGAGAGCGACCGCGACGGGATGCGGATCGTGATTGAGCTGAAGCGCGATGCCCGGGCCCAGGTGGTGCTGAACAACCTCTACAAGCACACGCCGATTCAAGCGAACTTTGGCGCAAATATGTTGGCGCTGGTGAACGGCGAGCCGCGCACCCTGACCCTGAAGGACTTTTT
This sequence comes from Limnothrix sp. FACHB-881, assembly GCF_014698135.1. Lineage (NCBI taxonomy): Bacteria > Bacillati > Cyanobacteriota > Cyanophyceae > Pseudanabaenales > Pseudanabaenaceae > Limnothrix > Limnothrix sp. FACHB-881. Next base: position 38,182 of record NZ_JACJSN010000010.1, on the reverse strand, counting down.
GCAGGTCTTTTTGGACTTCCGGGTGGAGGCGATCGAACGGCGCACCCGCTACGAACTGCGGAAAGCCGAAGAGCGCGATCACATCCTGCAAGGCTACCTGATCGCCCTCAGCAACATGGACACGATCATCGCCCTGATTCGCCACGCGGCGGACACCCCCACCGCCAAGCAGGGGCTAATGAGCGATTACAGCCTTTCGGAAGCCCAAGCGGACGCGATTTTGCAGATGCAACTGCGCCGTCTGACGGCCTTGGAAGCGGACAAGATCGAGCAAGAACACCAGGAATTGCAAGCCAAAATCACGGATTTGCAAGACATCCTGGCCCGGCGCGATCGGGTGCTGACGATCATTGAAGAGGAAGTGAGCCACCTGAAGGCTCGGTTTGCCACGCCGCGCCGCACCACCATTTCCCGCGACAGCGCCCAACTGGAAGAAATTGACCTGATCGCTAACGATCGCGCCACGATCGTGATTACGGAGCAGGGCTATATCAAACGGATGCCCGTCAGCACCTTCGAGACCCAAAACCGCGCCACCCGGGGCAAAACCGGCGCGAAGATGAAAGACGACGACGAGGTGCAGCATTTCCTCACCTGCTGCGATCGCGATCGAGTCCTGTTCTTCAGCGATCGGGGCGTGGTCTATGCCCTCAGCGCCTACCAAATTCCCGCCAGCTCCCGGGCCGCCCGAGGCACGGCGATCGTTCAACTGCTGCCGATTCCCCACGACGAGAAAATCACCTCGGTGATCGCCGTTTCGGAATTCTCGGAAGATCTTTATCTGGTGATGTTGACCCAACAGGGCTACATCAAAAAAACCGTGCTCTCGGCCTTTGGCAACATCCGCGCCAACGGTCTGATCGCCATTTCCCTGGAAGAGGGCGACCAACTGCGCTGGGTACGCCTGACCCGCGAGGAAGACAGTATTTTGATCGGCTCCCGATCGGGTATGGCGATTCACTTCCGAGCCGATCGCGATCAACTGCGGCCCCTGGGGCGGACAGCACGCGGCGTGCGAGCCATGAGCCTTCGCAGTGGTGATGAGCTGGTGGCGCTTGATATTTTGCCCGCAGCGATCGCCTCGCGGGTCGGTCAGGCTGGCGATGATGCGGCCGACGACAACGAACCGATCGAGGAAACCAGCGACGACAGCACCGAAACCAGCAGCCCCGGCCCCTGGGTGTTGGTGATCACCGCTCGGGGTTACGGCAAGCGCGTCCCCGTGGAGCAGTTCAAGCTCTATAACCGTGCTACCAAGGGCAAAATTGCCACCAAGTTCAAATCCGCCAAGGGCATTGACGATTCTTTGGCGGGGCTGTTGGTGGTGAATGACTCCGACGAAATCACGATCGCCACGAAACGTGCCACGATCGTTCGGCAGTCGGTGAACGCGATCCCGATTCAATCGCGGGGCGCAACGGGTGTGATGGTGCAGCGAATTGTGGATGACTCGATCGCCGCCGTGGCCCTCGTGCCGCCGGAAGACACCAGCGGCGACAGCCTCGATAGCAACACCGACTCTGAGGATCAAGTTGCTCAACCGGACGAAAATTCCTAGGCAATTGCTGCTGGGCAAATGCGCCTAGGGCAACCTAGGCCAAAATTGATCCCCAATCGATCCCATAAATCCCATCAACCAATCCCATCAACAAATTCCATCAACAAAATGGGGGTATGGCCAAAAACCACACCCCCATTTCGCTTTGCCAAACCTTGGCTTAACGGCTAAACGCTGACCGTACAAGTTTGAACCGGCGCTCCGGTTGACCAAATTGATTAATTTGATTCAACTTGATCAGAGCCAACATCAACCGGCGCATCAGGCTGGGCGATCGCCCGGAACCAAACCTAGTCGAGATAGCCCATCAGATTGGAATCTTCGCCCAAATCATTGGAAGCCATTGGCCGGTTGCTGGGCAGCCAATCACTGGTCGTAATGTCCAGCGTGTTAGCCGTCACCGGGCGATGGCCCGACAGAGTGATGGTTTCCACCACTTCCAAGTTGCTGGCCGACACTGGGCGCGCACCGTAGGCGGCCACCGTGCCCACCACCTTCAGCTCGCTCGTTTCCACGGGGCGATGCTTCGGTAGATTGCTTTGAACCAAGGACAGGTGGCTGACTTCAACGGGGCGATTGTTGGGCAGGTCGCTTTCGATGAACTTAACAGTATCTTCGCCGACGGGACGGTGGCCATAGGTGGGGGCGAGGGGGCGCTTGCGGACAACCGCAGGCAGGGCCCGTTGCTCGCGATCATCGCGATCATCGAGGCGCACTTCATCGCGATCGTCGCGGGCGCGGTTGTTGGTGTCGGTGACGTTGCGGTTGCTCATGAAAACGTACCTCAGATGCCGATACTAGTGCCGTTGGAAGGGGCTGATAGGAGCCGAAGCCCAGTTTGATAACCAGTTTTATAAATTGAACTGTCAAACCCAGGTCATCCTATCAAATGCGCGTGGATCGCGGTGGCTTCGATCGACAAGGGCGATCGAGCAAGGGAGACAGGGCTGGCGAACGGACGGCGCGAACTGGCCCAATGCGGAAATGCCGCGCTGCCAATTCGAGCGCGTTCGGGCGGGTAGATTGCGTTGTCTCTACAGTTATATTTTAGCGGAGCTATAAAAAGATTATTAAAAAAATCATTGCTCTTATAAGCAGCTTTAAAGCAAAGCACCGCCCTTTCCCTGCAAAACCATGGCCATTCATGGAATCCAGGAGCCGCTGTGCGATTCAGCATTCTCTCAAATCTCCCCACCGACTCCAGAAACTAGCGCCAGATCCCCTGTTGGCGAAGGACAACCCATGACCACCTTTGAACTGCAAGCACCATTTGAGCCCACGGGTGACCAACCGAAGGCGATCGCCCGTTTGGTGGAAGCCGCGCGATCGGGTCAGCGATACCAAACCCTGTTGGGAGCCACCGGCACCGGCAAAACCTTCACCATCGCCAGCACCATTGCCCAGCTCGATCGCCCGGCCCTGGTTTTGGCCCACAACAAAACCCTCGCGGCCCAGTTGTGCAACGAATTGCGAGAATTTTTCCCAAATAATGCCGTTGAATATTTCATTTCCTACTACGACTATTACCAACCGGAAGCCTATATTCCCGTCACCGATACTTACATTCAAAAAACGGCTTCCATTAACGAAGAAATTGATATGTTGCGGCACTCAGCCACTCGATCGCTCTTTGAACGACGGGACGTGATTGTGGTTGCTTCCATTAGCTGCATTTACGGGTTGGGAATTCCCACGGAATATTTAAATGCGGCGATTCCCTTTCGGGTGGGTCATGAATTAAATTTGCGGCAAACCTTGCGAGATCTGGCCTCTGTGCAGTACGAGCGCAATGATGTGGAAATTGGCCGAGGAAAATTCCGCGTCAAGGGCGATGTGTTGGAAATTGGCCCCGCCTATGAAGATCGAATTATTCGGATTGAGTTCTTTGGCGATGAAGTGGAAGCGATTCGCTATGTGGATCCCTTAACTGGGGAAATTTTGCAGAGCCTAGAGGCGGTGAATCTTTACCCCGCTCGCCACTTTGTGACCCCAGAAGATCGCCTGGAGGAGGCAATTCAAGCCATCGCGCGGGAATTGGCTGCACAGAAAATCGCCTTAGAAGCGGAAGGAAAACTCCTAGAAGCCCAACGCATTGACCAACGCACTCGATACGATTTGGAAATGCTGGCGCAGGTGGGCTACTGCAACGGCGTAGAAAACTACTCACGTCATTTGGCCGGACGACAAGCGGGCGAACCTCCGGAATGTTTAATTGATTATTTTCCGGAAGATTGGTTGCTGATTGTTGATGAGTCCCATGTGACCGTTCCCCAATTAAGGGGGATGTATAACGGTGACCAGGCTCGCAAAAAGGTGCTGATTGATCATGGATTTCGCTTGCCCAGTGCGGCCGACAATCGCCCCCTCAAGGCCGAAGAATTTTGGAACAAGGTGAATCAATGCATCTTTGTTTCTGCCACGCCGGGAGATTGGGAGTTGGAAATTTCCCAAGGGCAAATTGTGGAGCAAGTCATTCGGCCCACGGGCGTGATTGATCCGGAAATTTTTGTGCGTCCCACGGAAGGACAGGTGGATGATTTGTTGGCGGAAATTGTCCAGCGAGTCGATCGCCAAGAACGCACCCTGATCACCACCTTAACCAAGCGAATGGCGGAGGATTTGGCGGATTATTTCCAAGAGCGCGGGGTGCGGGTGCAATATCTCCATTCGGAAATTCAGTCGATCGAACGCATTGAAATTTTGCAAGCTTTGCGAGCGGGCAAGTTTGATGTGTTGATCGGGGTGAATTTGTTGCGAGAAGGATTGGACTTGCCGGAAGTTTCCCTAGTCGCCATTTTGGATGCGGACAAGGAAGGGTTTTTGCGGGCAGAGCGATCGCTGATTCAAACCATTGGCCGGGCGGCGCGTCATGTGCGAGGTCAAGCGATTCTTTATGCCGATCGGCTGACCGACAGTATGGACAAGGCGATTTCCGAAACGGAGCGGCGACGCAAAATCCAAATCGACTACAACCAAAAACACGGCATTACGCCCCAACCGATCATCAAGAAATCCGGTAATTCAATTCTGGAATTCTTGGATTTGTCCCGGCGGCTCAGTGCCAAAGATTTGGAGCAAGCCTACGAACATGCGGCGGATTTGTCCTTGGATGATGTGCCGATGTTGATTGAGAAGCTGGAGGCCCAAATGAAGGAGGCGGCCAAAAATTTGGAGTTTGAAGAGGCCGCCAAATATCGCGATCGAATCAAGCATTTGCGCGATCGACTGCTGGGACAACGGCATTAAGCGGGCGGCTTAATGGTCGGATCCATACCAAATCGATTCCAGGCGATCGATCGCCCGTTGCAATTCCGCCAAGCTATCCGCCAACACGGTCACATGGCCGAGCTTGCGGCCCGGGGTGGCGCTGGTTTTGCCATACCAATGCACTCGGCTGTGGGGAACCGCGGCCAAGCGATCGCGCTGCTCCTGATAGTCACTGGTGGCCACCTCAAAGCCCAACAAATTCACCATCGCCGCACAGGCACAGTGCAAATCCACCGGCCCAAGGGGCAACCCCGCCACGGCCCGCAAATGCTGCTCGAATTGGGAGGTGTGGCAGGCATCGATCGAGAAGTGGCCGGAATTGTGCGTGCGGGGAGCCACTTCATTCACCGACACCTGACCCTCGGCGGTCACAAACAGCTCAATCCCAAAAATCCCGATCGCCCCAATTTGCGACAACAGGCGATGGGCGATTTCTTGGCAGTGGGTGGCCACGGTTGGCGGAATGGGGGCCGGCGCAATCACCCGCCGACAAACCTGGTTCACCTGCTGGGTTTCCACAATCGGGTAAATGGCCACCTCGCCCGTCGCCGATCGGGCCGCCACCGCCGCCAATTCTCGCTCGAAGGGCACAAAGGCTTCCAAAATCAGCGGCTGCCATTGCCACTGATCCCCAACCGCCAGCAATGCCGCCCGATCGGCCACCACCCTTGTACCTTGGCCGTCATAGCCATGGCGACGGGTTTTCAGCACGGCCGGAAAGGTTAAGGGCTGACCGTTTTCCCACCGATCGATCTGCATCGCCTGCGCCCGATCGGCAATGGCCGCAAAGGCCGGAACCGGCAAGCCAATTTGCTGCAAAAAACAGCGCTGATCATACTTATCCAGCAAGGGTTCCAAGCTCTTGAGGCTGGGGCGAAAACAGGCTCCTGATCGGGCTAATTCCCCCAACGCCGCCAAATCCACAAACTCATTTTCAAAGGTGACCAAATCCACCCGATCGAGCAATTGGCGCGTCACGGCAGCATCCCCAACTGCCCCTTGCACCACCGCCGCCGATCCCACCCGCGCCACCGCCGGGTCATCCAATTTCGGAGTTTGCACCACCAACGACAAGCCCAATTTCGGGGCCGCTTCCGCCATCATCCAAGCCAATTGGCCACCGCCAATCACACCAATTGTCCGCAGCGGCCGCTGGATGGGTTCCGCCGCCGCTGCAACCTCTACGAGGGTCATTTTTCTTACTCCCAAAGGAACATCTCTCGATCAGCGCTTCAGCAATCCATTGATTAACCTTCAAGGACAGCCGAGCGATTCTTTGGTGTCGATGCCCGTGCGAGGATTCGTCCCCCGGGCGATCGCGCAGAGCTGTTTGACCTGTGCCCCATCCAGAATGGCCAGCTCAAAATCAGCCCCCTGAATGTTCACATCCTGAAAACTGGATCCCAACAAAATGGCCTCAACCAAAATGGCATCGCTCAGATCGGTGCCAATGAACTTCACGGAATCCATGAATGCATTGGTTAAATCGGCTCCATGCAAATTCGTGTCTTTGAGGAAGGATCCACTAAAGGATGCACCGGGCATTTCCGTATTTTCAAAGGTCACATCCGTTAGGTTGGCGTTGGAAAATTCCGCCGATTGCAACCGTTGATTGGAAAAATCTTGCCCAGACAATTCCGCATTGCTGTAGGAAACTGGCGGCGCATATTCCTTGAATTGGGCCCAGGCCGCTGACGGGGCGATCGCTAAACCTATCACCCACGTTCCAATCAACAACAACACCGCCCACAGGCCCAGACCCTGCCCGCCCAATTGCCTCCGACCGTCCGGTTGAATCGCCGCTGGGGAACCGGAGGCAGTGCCGACTTTGGCGCGCAGCCCAACGGGAACCAACCGGGCGATCGACTGGCCGATCAAAAATTTCTTCTGAACAATCATGGCTTCCAGGCCCTGCCTATGGCGGGATTCTCCCTATCAGATTAGCGGTCTTTGCGACCAATCCCAACGCTCGCCAACCCCAACCAAGCCACTAGGATGGAAGCACAAACGGCCGGCCCCGATCGCCCCGCCAGTGCTGCCATGGCCTCGCTCAGGGTCGCCCCGGAGACCGCAGAGGAGTTAGAACTCACATCATGCAACGCTTCATCATCACTTGGATCATTTCGGCCCTGGCCCTGGCCCTGACGGCGCAACTCGTCCCCGGCATTCATTTGGCAGGCTGGACCACCGCCGCGATCGCCGCTCTGATTTTTGGGCTAATTAACGCCACCGTGCGCCCCATTCTGTTCTTGTTCACCTTGCCGCTGAACATTCTGTCCTTGGGCCTCTTTTCCTTGGTGATTAATGCCTTTTGCCTGATGCTGGTGGCCTATTTCAGCCCCACTGGTTTTGCGATCGAGGGCTTCATTCCCGCCCTGATTGGTTCGATCGTCCTCGCGATCGCCTCTAGCGGCCTGCACAGCCTCTTTGGCATCTTGGGTCTGGAACCTGAATCTTAAGAGGATGTCTGAAAAGCCAAAATTGCTATTCTGTACGCCCCAGTGATCGACTTAGACAAGGGGCTTAAGCCCCTTGTCCCCACGACTATTGGTGCTTGCCCGTGTCAAAGAATACTTTTTAAGCATCCTCTAAAGCGGGCCTCAATTAGGTTGGGTTTTTCAGATTGCGCTTTCCAGACATGCCCTGAAGGCCCAACAGCCAAAGAGCCGGTTATCTTAGAACTTCAGTGGATCGATTTTCGTCGATTCCTGAGCAATCCCAACATTAATCCCGATGGATCAAGCCCTTGGGTGACTCATCGGGATTAATTGCTATTTTGAAGATCCGCCGCGCGATCGTCCTTTTTCGGTCAGCAGGCGAATGGCGCTAGTTTGATATTTTAGGCATTTTTAGAGTCTTTCTGGCGTTTTTTTGACATTTTCTCGGAATTTTCCTAGGGCTGACTAAGAGTTTTCTGGGGACTTTTTCGGGGTTTCATTCGGTTTTTCAGACTGTGTTTGAACTTAGGAAGCTGCTTGGCCCTGCCGAGTGATCCCCATCTCTCACTGCGATTTCCCAATCCTGCCTTCCTCAACCCACCGTTGTAATGAGCCAATGTCGTTTTGTTCTGGGCTATCGGCGGCAATTTGGATTGTTGATGAACATCCGGAGCCACTCCGGGAACTGTGCCAAACCCTGACCCACCGGGGCTATCAGGTGCGGTTTCAGACTGGACACTCGGCATTGTCCAGCGTCTTACACAACGGTTCGTACCATCCCCAGTTCCAACCATTGGATCTGTTGGTGATTGGGCCCGGCCTTTGGCCCAACCTGACCACGGGAGTTTGGGGCCCCTCGCTCCAACGATTGGGAAATCTGGGCTGTCCTTGGGTAGCGATCGGGCAAGTCAGCCAACCAGAGCAGCGAATTGCGTTCTTTCGGCTGGGTGGTGCGGACTATTTGGAATGTCCTCTCCACTTGCATGAGGCGATCGTTCGGCTAGAGCGGCAATTAATCCTTCAGCGGCAACGAGCAGAACTGAAAACGCAAATCCAACAGCTTCAGCGGGATATGCGGGACTACCATCGCGTTGAGATGGAGATGCAGCTTTTGCTGGCCCTGACCCAGGCCATTACGGAAGCCACGGAGATTGAAGGGGCGTTTCATGCGGTTTTGGACTGTGTTTATCACACGATCGGGTGGGACTATGGCGAAATTTGGATGCCCGACCCCAACCGCAACCACCTGGTGATGACGCGATCGCACTACGCCATCTCAGACCTGGCCCTCAGTGAATTTGATGACGCGAGCCAATCCTTCGTCTTTGAGCGCGATCGCGGCGTGGTGGGTCGTGTGTGGCAAACGGGCCGCCCCCTCTGGATTGAGGATGCCACCAAAATTCAAGATGCCTTTTTTGTGCGACAAGAACTCGTGCTGCGGGCGGGGCTGCGCACCAACTTGAGCGTGCCGATCATTGCCAATGGGCAAATTTTGGCGGTGCTCTGTTTGTTTCACCGCGTAGCCATGCCCTGCGATGGTCGCCTAATTAAGCTCATGGGAGCCGTGGCGGCCCAAATGGGGGTTTTGCTTCAGCGCAAAAAAGCAGAATTGGAATTACGACGGGCTAACCTGCAACTGGAAGTGTTGGCCAAACTGGATGGGCTGACGCAAATCCCCAACCGCCGCTGCTTTGATCACTACCTGTTACGCGAGTGGCAACGCCTAGCCCAAAATCGCTGCCTGATTGGCGTAGGGCTGTGCGACGTGGATCACTTCAAGCAATATAACGATGCCTATGGCCACCAAGCAGGGGATGAATGTTTGGTGCAGGTGGCCCGAGCCTTGAGCCACGCGGTCTCCGAATCAGCCAACCTGGTGGCCCGCTATGGGGGCGAGGAGTTCGCGATCGTTTTTTCGGACACCAACTTGGAGCAGGTCAAGGCGATCGCCCACACAATCCAGCAGGCGATCGCCCAGTTAGCGCTGGCCCATGCCCAATCCTCCGTCAGCGAGCACATCACCCTGAGCATGGGTTTCGCGATCGCCTCGCCCCATTTGCCCGACAGTTCCCCAGATGAGCTATTGCGCTGGGCTGATCAAGCTCTCTATCAAGCAAAATATGCCGGTCGCAATCAGTTTCGGGTTGCAGCCCTGTCCCGGGCCGTCTGCGAAGGTTGCGAGGAAGTAGGCAACGAAATCGATCCAGGCATCGGCCAAGCGATCGATCCAGACAGATACAAGGAAGTTTGTCCAGGCGTTTGCGAACTCGAAATCAGCGCCAGTTAATGGCCAATCCCTGGCGAGTTTCTTGCCAACCAACAACCCAGCAAAAACTTGCAAAGAAACTTGCAAAAAAACTATTCAGACATTAACTAATCACGCAGCACACGGGCCAACATTAGCCCGTGCAGTTGGGCCCGATCGCACAATTGCGCCACCTGGGCCGGGGCGATCGGGTTGGGTTGTTCATAGGCCGTTAGCCAAGCAGCGGCGATCGCTTCGGGATTCGTCGGCAAGGATGCAAGGGGCGCTGGCGGTGTTGCGCCAACTTGCTTGTTCCCTTCAACGCCATCGATCGACTCGTCGCAGAGAGTCCACCCCGGCGCACCCACCGACTGCAGCAACACCCGCACCTTGGGGTCATAGCTGAGACCCCAACAGCGCGACCCCTCCGCCGCCGCCATGATCAGGGCATGGAGCCGCATCCCGATCGTCAGGTTCATTTGCTGAAATAGGCCCTTCAGTTGTCGGGGATCGCTGTAGCTAACAATGCGCGATCGATCGGGCCCGAGATGTTGGGCCAGGCGCTGGGCAATTGCGCCATCGGCGATCGGCTGGAAGGGCACAAACACAATCAGAGCACCGGTTTGGCTTTGGAAGCGATCGAGCGCCACGGCTAATTTTTCCAGGCGATCGGGCGTGAGGCTGGGGTGCGATCGCAAGGCCACCGCCACCTTGGGGCCCGGCGCAACCTCCGGAACCGGCACGCTGGCCAAGGCCCAAACCGGATCCGGGGCCAACTCAAACCCCTTGACTTGCCAGGTTTTGAGCAACTGGGCCGACTCCCGATCGCGCACCGTCACCCCATCGCAAGCCCGAAAGGTCGATCGCGCAATGCCCTTCACCCACCCGCGCCGCAACGGGCCAATTCCCTGGGCCCAAGCCACCCGCCGCAGTCCCCACTGACGCGCCGCCCCCATCAACCCTGCGTAATAGAGCGGACTAGCCCAACTGGTGGCATCTTGCATCAGACTGCCACCACCCCAAACCAAGGCCTGACTCGATCGCAACGCACCCCACAGGGCCGATCGATCCATCCGATCCACCGCCATCACCCCATAGCGATCATGGGTTTCCACCGGGTTCCCCGACAGCACCAGCGGCTCCACCCCGATCGGCAGCAATTGCAACAGCGTCGCCAACAAGGCCTCATCGCCCCCATTCCCTTGACCGTAATAGCCACACAACACAACTCGCTGCACAGACCCCATCCCTTCGATCGCATCGAGCTTAAAATACCGAGATTTCAGTCCCCAGCGTCAAGACAAAACCACAGTTTTTCTATCTCCAGTCTCCACATCCGGCAAAAGCTATTTAAATTTAATGAAATCTAGTCGATTTTCCCTCTCGTCAACTTGCAAGAATAATGCAATAAAAATTCCGAGTCATTTCAAGAATAATTTCCCTTAAAAGCTTAAAATTACTCTAGGAAGATCTTTGCAATTTAGAGCAGTGATCTTAGCCAGAGCAATGATTTGAGTTCATGATTTGAGTTATTGATTGATTTTCATAATTCATCCCAATAGTTTCATCCACTCCACATCAGCAATTTATTTCAATAAGCTTTCTTAAAGTCTATCCATCATCATTAAGCGAATTGTTTTGGGATTATCCCAACCCTCGCTTCTTCAGAAGAGGTTACATTTTTTACACCGCTTCTTCAAATCTTTAACTATTGAGCGTAACATTGCCAAATTCCTTATTTCTCAAGGGTTTATAGGTTTTTACCTCAGCTTCATTAAGGACAGCCACAATTCATTTAATCTTCAACGTCAAACCAAGAAATTACCTCTTTAATGAAGTTAAGTTGATGCAAAGGTTACCCAGCCAGTAACCAGGGTGCAACCCCAATAAATCGATACCGTTTCATCAACTGCTTCTTAGGAGTGAGACCCCATGAAACCCCAACAACTTTTAGCCAGCATCGCAACCGCCACCCTTTGCACCCTGGGCGTTGGTTTGCAAGCAGCCAACGCAGGCACAGTTTACAACGGCTGGAATTACGGCATTGATTCCTTCAAAGACGGCGTGAGCGGCTCTTTGGGTGGAATGTTTGAAATGTATGGCTTCGGGATTAAGCAAGACGGCGAAACCATCTACGTTGGTATCGATGCCCGATTGCCCATTACCGGCCAGCTTGATAACGGCGCGCTCAACAAGTCCATCACCTGGGGCGACATGTTCTTTAACTTCAGTGGCAACCCGCTGCTGAATGCCCAAGGAAATCTGTTCGGCGTTCGCTTTGCCAGCACCAATGATTCAACCGTGAAGCCCTTGGGCCTCTACAGCCAAGTCAGCGGCAAGAACGTTGCCAGCCAAAACCGTGGGTTTGCATCCTATGCGGATCAGTCGAAATACGTGACCGGTGCCAAGGGCATTGCTGGCATGGGCGAACTGACCGACGCAGAAGCCAAGGTTTATTTCAAAGATGCATCGCTGAACGTGATCAGCAAAGGACAACAGGTAGTGGAATCGGTGTTTGAATCCCTCGACAGCACCACCCTGTCGGCCTTGGGCTTCAACCTGAATGGCGCGTTGAACGGTGCCAAGCCTCCGGAAAGCAATGCCAACGGTGCAAAACGGCAAACCTTTGGCTTTAAGTTCACCCGGGGCGAAGGGATGGTGGGTGACTTTGTGGCCCACGTCTTCGCAGAATGTTTGAACGATGGGATGGCTGTGCGGGGCAACTTGGCTCCGAAGCCGGAACCCACGCCGGAACCCGTTTCCCTGTTGGGTCTGGCGGCTGTGGGCGCTGCGGTGGCCACTCGTCGCTACCGTGCGGCCAAGGTTGGTTAATTTAACTGACTGGTCGAAAGGGCCAATCTAATGGGCTGATATTGGCAACCTTGGCTTAGTTTGAGCCTGAGCCACACCCGACAGAATCCAGCAATTCATCAACTCGGGGCGATCGAGCGGCAGTTTCCCAAGAGCCAGCTCATCGCCCCAGTTGCTTTGAGCTAAGGACTTTGCATTCTTGAAAAATCATTAAAATTCCGATCCCATGGGAGATTGGAAAAATATCAGATAACTAAATTAATTTTTCATCGAAGCTTCATTAAGTAAAAGTCGAATTCACAGAATCTTTAAAATTCTTTCCGGAAGTTATGACTTTAATAAGCTTAGCGAACACATCCGACGTTAAACATCCGGCAAGCGAAAAGCGGCCTCAGCATTCAGTTGAGCAGGATGATTAGCCGTACTTCATTCCACTACAACGTCTTTTGGGAGCGTTAGAGACCATGAAAATTCAGCAGATTTTTGCCGGTGTTGCCACTGCCACCCTCTGCACCTTCGGAATGGGATTGCAGGCAGCCCATGCCGGCACGGTCTACAACGGCTGGAATTATGGGATTGACTCCTTCAAAGATGGCGTGAGCAACGGCAACGTCGGCGGCCTGTTTGAGATGTATGGTCTGGGGATCAAGCAAGATGGCGAGACCATCTATGTGGGAATTGATGCCCGCCTGCCGCTGACGGGTATGGCAACCGGGGGAGTCACCAACGGTTCGATCGCCTGGGGAGACCTGTTCTTTAACTTCACCGGCAGCCCGCTGCTGAACGCTCAGGGCAGCCTGTTCGGTGTGCGCTTTGCCAGCAACAATGATGCATCGGTGAAGCCCTTGGGTCTGTACAGTGGCGTTTCGGGCAAAAACGTTGGTACGAGCAACCAAGGGTTTGGCTCCTATGCCGAGCAGTCGAAGCATGTGAGCGATCGCGGTGGTTTGCCCGGTGCAGGTGAGCTGACCGATGCGGAAGCCAAGACCTACTTCAAAGATGCTTCTTTGGGTGTGATTACCCAAGGGCAACAGGTGGTGGGGTCAGTATTTGAGGCTCTTGATGGCGCGGCTTTGTCGGCTTTGGGCTTCAACCTGAATGGTGCGCTGGGTGGTGCAACGCCGCCCCAAAGCGATGCGGGTGGCGCAACTCGCCAGACATTCGGCTTTAAGTTCACCCGGGGCGAAGGGATGGTGGGTGACTTTGTGGCCCACGTTTTCGCAGAATGCCTGAATGACGGGATGGCTGTGCGCGGCAACTTGGCTCCGAAGAAGGAAGCATCCACGCCGGAACCGATTTCCCTGTTGGGCTTGGCGGCTGTGGGCGCTGCGGTGGCCAGCCGTCGGCAACGGGCTACGGTGAAAGTCGGCTAAAGGTTGTCTGTTGACTAAAGAACGGTTCATCGGTTTGTTAATGGCGAATCCATAGCCAATCCATCACTAAATCTTGCCTGCTGATTTGCCTGCTGACGGGGCTGAGTCGCGCGTTGGAGCTTTAGATTCAGGAGCTTTGGATTAGTTGATTCGGTTAGCTTAACCAACTCAGAACGGAGGGTTTCCCTGGAGGAATCCTCCGTTTTTGATTGGGCCAAGAGGGTTCGATCGGGGCGGATTCTGGGGTGATCGGGGCAGAGAGTCGCAGAAACTGGGGAATGGCGAACCAAAAAATTGCCGAAAAGTATCGGTAAAGTCTTTCAAAATAGAGCGATTCCACAAAAATCGACAGGTATCAACTGGATGAATTCGGCGGCTTCAGTGATCGCAACGGTGAATTCTGGCTTGGCGAAATTAACGGCCCGGCCGTTGGCTCCCTGGCACTGGCGATCGCTCCCGCTGGCCGATCGCTCGGGGGCGGCGGTGTTTGCGGCCCTGTTTGCGGAAGAGCTGGCTCAGGGGGAAATTGCCGTTTTGTTGGAAAGTCCCCCTGCGCCGGAGCAGTGGTGTGCGGCGGCCCAGGAGTTGGCTCGCTATTCGATTTGTGCGGGTCGTCCCCGATCGGGACGGGTTTGGACTCCGGCAGTGGGGGACATTTTGCCCATGTTGGGCGATCGACTGGCGGAAGGTGGGGCGGCGGAGCGGCTGAATGCTGCTCAGAATGAACCGGGGCCCGCGTTGCCATTTCGGGGAGGTTGGCTGGGGTGGCTGGGCTACGACCTGGCTTGGGAGGTGGAACAGTTACCCCAATTGCGATCAGATGAGTTGCCGTTTCCCGTGGCCTTTTGGTATGAGCCAGATTGCTTTGCGGTGTTGGATCACGGGGGCGATCGGCTTTGGCTGGCGGCAACGGTGGCGGCGGATCTCGATCGGCTCGTGGCCCAGCTAGACAAAGCTGCCACAGCGCTCCCACTGGCGGAATCGTCGGGGGTGATCGAACCAACCAGCACCCTCATTCCTCAATTCACCAGCGACCAAGCCGCCTATACCGCCGCCGTTCGCCAAGCCCAAGAGCACATCCGCGCGGGGGATATTTTCCAGGCTAATTTGTCCCTGCGGTTTTCGGTTCCTTGCCCCGCCAGCGGTTGGACGCTTTATCAGGCCCTGCGCCAAATTAATCCCTCTCCCTTCGCCAGCTATTGGCAAACCCCTTGGGGCGAGGTGGTGAGCTGTTCGCCGGAACGGTTGGTGCAATTGCGCGATCGCCAGGCCAGCACTCGCCCGATCGCAGGAACCCGCCCCCGAGGGATTGATCGCCCCGCCGATTTGGCCAACGAGGTGGAATTGCTGAATCACCCCAAGGAGCGGGCTGAACATGCCATGTTGGTAGACTTGGAGCGCAATGATCTGGGGCGGGTTTGCGATTGGGGCAGTGTGCAGGTGGATGAGTTCTTGACCGTGGAGCGCTACAGCCACGTGATGCACTTGGTGAGCAACGTGGTGGGACAACTTGCGCCCGATCGCACGGCGATCGACCTGATTCGGGCCACCTTCCCCGGCGGCACGATCACCGGTTGTCCGAAGGTGCGCTGCATGGAGATCATTGAAGCCCTGGAGCCGGTGCGCCGCAGTTTGTTCTATGGCTCCTGTGGTTACCTGGATGCGGGCGGTAATTTGGATCTGAATATTCTGATTCGGACGCTGTTGATTCCCCGCACGGCGCGATCGGGGGATTCGCAATTGGGCGATCGACTGGTTTGGGGCCAGGTGGGCGCGGGGATTGTGGCTGACTCCGACCCCGATCGGGAGTGGTGGGAATCGCTCTCGAAGGCCCATGCCCAATTGGCAGCGCTGCGACGGGTGTTGGGGTTGGATGGGGCTGGCCGGGCCGAGCCATTGCCGTTCCCTGATCCCAATCAGCCCAATTACTCAAATTAATGCAGGCTCAATCATGCAGGCTCACTGGGTTTAGTTCCAAATCCCGTTCAGCCAATCCCGTTCAGCCAATCCCGTTGGGCGAATTTAGCAGGCCCCAACAGGGCGGAGTTTTAGACCCAAATTCTTCCGTGATAGACTGAGGCAAGCGCTGCCTAGCTATTCCCCAAGTCCCCGGCTTTGAGCCTTGGCTTTCCGCTTCGGGCTTTGGGCAACAGTGCGGCAACCGCAAACGCTTGGGCCCCAGGCCCCACCACAGCAGCATTTCAACCTCCATTGCGTTCGGTTGCGGCTGCTGTGCGGGTGTCTAGACCCATCGCCTCCAGCCTTTGCCCACCAGCCTTTCCCGGCCAGCGGCAAGGAAAGGTCAATTGGCGCGTTGCAAGTCGGTACAGTGAACCGGCTTTTTTTATGGCCCAATGGGGATCAGCTCCCTCCGTGGGTCGTGATCAGCACTGCTTTGCACTTTGATTGCTTTGCGCTCTGTCTGACCACGCCCCATGCCCTCACTCAAGGGCAATTTCTCCAACGGTGATCTTGCCGGATTCATCTCAGAGCGTCGTTACTTAGGCACGATTCTGGGGACAGATCCGCAAGCGCGATCGGCCCTGTTTCCCTTCGGGCCGGATCACTGATCACGCGGTTGGGGGCCATTGCCCGCTCTATCGTTTGGTTTCATGGCTCATCCCGCAATTCCCCGCATTTTGGAACTTGCCACCCCGATCGCCACCGATTTGGGACTGGAGATCGTGGGGGCAACCTTCCACACCAATGAAAGCCCCCCTGTTTTGCGCCTCGAACTCCGCAACCCGATCGCCGATACCAGTCTGGATGACTGCGAACGGCTGAGCCGGGCCTTGGAGCCGGTGCTCGATGAGGCGGATGCCATCCCCGGAGCCTACGTGCTGGAAGTGTCTAGCCCTGGCCTGTCGGAGTTTTTGGAGACCGATCGGGAGTTCACCTCCTTTAAGGGGTTTGAAGTCACCGTCACCACCCGCGAGCCACACAAGGGCAAATCCCTTTGGCAGGGCAGCTTGCTCGATCGCGATGCAGAAACCCTGCGCATCAACCAAAAAGGCCGAGTGATCAGCATTCCGCGCGATTTGGTGGAACGGGTGCGCCTGGCCGACGGAGCCGAGTAGCTCAGCGGCCGGCCATCCTGCGCGATCGCCCCATTGCCCATCCCCACACCCGCGATCGCGCCGAATGCTTCACCACTCCCCATTCACCTTTACGAATCTTTAGGAACCCCACACCCATGTCCATGGTTCGCCTAACCGGCCTGCAAGAAATGATCGACGGCATCAGCCGCGAACGCAACTTGCCGAAAACCGCCGTTGAAGCCGCCCTGCGTGAGGCCCTGCTCAAGGGCTATGAGCGTTATCGCCGCACCCAAAGCTTGGATGTGCGCAATATCTTTGACGAAACCTACTTCGACAACTTCGACGTGGAATTGGACACGGAAGAAGAAGGCTTCCGGGTTTTGGCCACCAAGAGCATTGTGGAAGAAGTGGCCGACCCAGACCACGAAATTGCCCTTAGCGATGTGCAAGAAGTGGCCGCCGAAGCCCAACTGGGCGACACGGTGATTTTGGATGTCACCCCCGATCGGGATGACTTTGGGCGCATGGCCGCCATCCAAACCAAGCAAGTGCTGGCCCAAAAGCTGCGCGACCAGCAGCGCAAGCTGATCCAAGAGGAATTCCAAGAGCTAGAAAGCACGGTGCTCCAAGGGCGCATCCTGCGGTTCGAGCGCCAATCGGTCATTGTGGCCGTCACCAGCGGCTACAGCCAACCGGAAGTGGAAGCGGAACTGCCCAAACGGGAACAGTTACCCAACGACACTTACCGCGCCAACGGAACCATCAAGGTCTACCTCAAGAAAGTTTGCGAAGGATCCCAGCGGGGGCCGCAACTCTTGGTTTCCCGGGCCGATGCGGGGTTGGTGGTTTACCTGTTCGCCAACGAAGTGCCGGAAATTGAAGATGACATTGTGCGAATTGTGGCCGTGGCCCGGGAAGCCAACCCGCCCTCGCGCCATGTGGGCCCGCGCACCAAGATTGCCGTTGACACGGTGGAGCGCGATGTGGATCCTGTGGGGGCTTGCATCGGGGCCCGGGGGTCGCGAATTCAGGTGGTTGTGAACGAACTGCGGGGCGAAAAAATCGATGTGATTCGCTGGTCTCCGGATCCGGCTACCTACATTGCCAACGCCCTCAGCCCAGCCCGGGTGGTGGAAGTGCGTCTGATGAATCCCGAGGAGCGCCAAGCCCATGTGCTGGTGGGTGATGATCAGCTCAGTTTGGCGATCGGGAAAGAGGGGCAAAATGTGCGCCTGGCCGCTCGACTCACGGGCTGGAAAATCGATATTCGCGATGTGGCTAAGTACGATCGCGACGAAGAAGATGCCAAGATGGCCAGCTATCTCGCGGAACGGGAGGCAGCCCTCGCCCTGGCAGCGGCCGAAGCGGCTGACGACTTTGCAGAGGAGGAACCGGAAACCGACGACTTTGCAGACGAGGACGCTGAGTTCAGCCCTGGGGAGATTGACCCATCGGCAGCCGCAGACGATGAAACAGATGATGAGTTTGATGGCGATGATCTTGAGGACGATCAAGAGCAGGCTCCCCTGGACTCAGCGGCGGATGCTGACGACGGTGACCAAGAGGAAGATGATCAAGACAGCGATGATTCAGACCCTGATGATCTAGCCGAGAACGACTCCGCAGACGAGGACTTCGACGGCGACGATCCGGATAGCGAGGCGCTGGATCAGGAGGCCAATTGATCTCTTGCCGCCCAACTATCGCCGTTGTTTGATTTGTCGTCGGGTGGCCCATCGATCGGAGTTTTGGCGCATCGTGCGGGTGGCCCACTCCGGTTCGGTGCAACTCGACCAAGGCATGGGGCGATCGGCCTATCTTTGCCCCTGTGCAGACTGCCTACGAGCAGCCCAGCGCAAGGATCGAATCGGGCGATCGCTCAAGTCCCCTGTCCCCGCCCCCCTCTATGACCTGCTTTGGCAACGGCTGACCGCCCGGGTTCCCAACCCGGACTCTCTGGGAAATCCAACCCCACCAGAGTGAACCGCCCCCATCGCACGTCATAATAGGAAGGGACTAGACGGCTCGATCGAAATGTTTCAAATGACGGTGGGCTATGATGTCGTGACGCAATAGGATTCGAGGAAACTGGATGAGCACAGGCCGCGTGAGAATTTACGATTTAGCGAGAGAACTACATCTGGAAAATCGCGAGATCTTGGTGATCTGCGAGCAACTAAACATTCCCTTCAAAAGCCACAGCAGCACCATCACCGAATCTGAAGCCGCTCAAATCCGCGCAGCCGCTCGTCAACAGTTTGCGAATCGTCCTGCGCCCTCCAGTCCTGGCCAATCCTCTGCACCCTCGGTGAATCCAGCCTCCTCCAACCCTCCTGATTTGTCCCCCTCCGATACGCCCACAGAAGGGCGCGATTCAGCACCGGCTATGCAAAAAAAGCAGCAAATTCTCGAGATTCGCAAACCAAAGCTACGCCCCAACACCGAAGGAGCAGCCCCCGAAGCCACGCCCCCCGTCAGCCGTCCTGCACCCCCGAAACTCGTTTCGCCCAAGCGGGCCGAACCCGCTCGCCCCGAAGCGGCTAAGTCTGAGGCAGCTAAGTCTGAGGCGGCCAAGCCCGAAATCGTTGCTCCTGTGAATGTCCCCGCCCAGCCGTCCGATTCGCCCGCAGTGCCCCCCGCGGCCTCGGTTGACCTGGCCCCGGCTGAACCCAGCGCCCCCCGCCGCCCCGCCGCCTCAGGCGATCGCCCCGCCGCTTCGGCAACACCGGAACCCATTGCCGAAAAGAAAGCCGAACTGAAAACCCCGCCCCGTCCCGGCACAGCGCCGCGCCCGGTCAAGAAGCCCGAGCTGGTGGGGCCGCCATCGCGGCCAGCCAAGCCCGCCGAAAGCAAGCCTGCTGAACCCCGCGCGGGTGCGCCCAGTCGCCCATCCCGTCCCACCCGGCCCGGCGAGGCCAAAGGCCCCGCAGCCGGTGGCCCTGGAAAAGGGGCCCCGCCAACCATCGTGGAGTTGCGCCGGCCGAAACCCGTGCGCCCCACCGAAGCCACAGCCGACGGTAGCGCTGACGGCACAGCCGCAGCCCCCGCGGCCAAACTGCTGGAAAAACCCACACGTCCGGCCAGCAGCGGCGAAGATTATGAAAACAAGCTGAATCGACCGACCCTGAATCGCCCCACCAAGAAGGGCAAAGATTGGGAAGCGGAAGAGGAAGAGCGGGCCAGAATTGCCAAGGACAAGGCTGGCAAGAACAAGCGCCGTAACCAGGTGGAATTCGAAGACGAAGACGACTTCGAAGAAGATGATGAACTGATGATGGAAGGGGTGGACGGTCAGCCGGCTCCCTTCCAGGTCAGCCTATCGATCGCCCGGCCGCCGAAGCCCAAGGGTGTTACCCCGCCGAAGCCCGCTCCGCAGCCCAAACCGGTTACCAAGAAGGGGGCCTCGCGCCCGCCTCAACGGGAACGTCGGGAACAACAGGTCAAGAAGGAACGACCGGAGCTGATTACCCTCACGGAGGGTCTGACGGTGGCCGAGTTGGCCGAAAAGCTGGCCGTTCCAGAAACGGAAGTGGTGAAGCGCCTGTTCTTGAAAGGGATGGCCGTCAGCATTACCCAAACCCTCGATGTTCCGACAGCCACCATGGTGGCCGAGGAGTTGGGGGTGATGGTGGAAACCGCCGAGAAGGAATCGGAAGCCCGCAAGGTGACCGAAATGCTCGATGTGGCCGACCTGGAAAGCCTCCAGCGCCGCCCGCCGGTTGTCACAATCATGGGTCACGTAGACCACGGGAAAACCACCCTGCTCGACTCGATCCGCAAAACCAAGGTGGCCCAAGGGGAAGCCGGTGGCATTACCCAGCACATTGGGGCTTACCACGTGCAGGTGGATCAAGAGGGCGGCAGCAAGAAGGTGGTCTTCTTGGATACGCCGGGTCACGAAGCCTTCACGGCCATGCGTGCTCGGGGGGCACGGGTCACGGACATTGCCATTTTGGTGGTGGCGGCCGATGACGGAGTGCAACCCCAAACGATCGAGGCTCTCAGCCATGCCCGCGCGGCGGAAGTGCCGATCGTGGTGGCCATTAACAAGATTGACAAGGAAGGCGCAAATCCCGATCGGGTGAAGCAGGAACTGGCCGAGCGCGGCCTTGTGCCGGAAGAGTGGGGCGGGGACACGATTATGGTTCCCGTGAGCGCCCTCAAGGGTCTCTACTTGGATGACCTGCTGGAGAACCTGCTGTTGGTGGCAGAAGTGGAAGACTTGATGGCTAATCCCGATCGCCTGGCGCGCGGGACGGTCATTGAAGCCCACCTCGATCGGGCCCGTGGTCCGGTGGCCACCCTGCTGGTGCAAAACGGAACCCTGCGAGTTGGCGACATCCTCCTCGCCGGCCCGGCTCTGGGCAAGGTGCGGGCGATGATTGACGATCGTGGTCATCGCGTTGATGCCGCCACTCCTTCCTTCGCCGTTGAGGTGTTGGGTCTGAGCGAAGTTCCGGCCGCTGGGGAAGAATTTGAAGTCTTCGCCAACGAAAAAGATGCCCGGGCGATCGCCTCTCAGCGCAGCGACCAACAGCGCCAAAGCCGTCTGCAACAGGCCATGGCTTCCCGTCGCGTCAGCCTCACCAGCATTTCTGGCCAGGCACAAGAGGGCGAGCTGAAGGAACTGAACCTCGTGCTCAAGGCCGATGTGCAAGGCTCCCTGGAAGCCATTCTGGGATCTTTGCAACAACTGCCCCAAAACGAAGTGCAAGTGCGCGTGTTGTTGGCGGCACCGGGCGAAATCTCCGAAACGGATATTGACTTGGCTGCCGCCAGTAGCGCCGTGGTTGTGGGCTTCAACACCACCCTCGCGCCTGGTGCTCGTCGCTCCGCCGATGAAGCGGGCATTGATGTCCGCGAATACAGCGTGATCTACAAACTGCTGGA
Organism: Limnothrix sp. FACHB-881; assembly: GCF_014698135.1. Taxonomy (NCBI): domain Bacteria; kingdom Bacillati; phylum Cyanobacteriota; class Cyanophyceae; order Pseudanabaenales; family Pseudanabaenaceae; genus Limnothrix; species Limnothrix sp. FACHB-881. The sequence continues at coordinate 16,562 of NZ_JACJSN010000010.1, read as the reverse complement.
CGACATCCAAGCCGCCATGGAAGGGATGCTCGATCCGGAAGAGGTGGAAGAACCGCTGGGTCAAGCGGAAGTTCGGGGTGTGTTCCCGGTGGGTCGCGGCACGGTGGCCGGTTGCTATGTGCAGTCGGGCAAGCTGATTCGCGATTGTCTGCTGCGGGTGCGCCGAGGCAAGGAACTGGTGTTCCAAGGCCGCATGGATTCGCTGAAGCGTTTCAAGGAAGACACCAAGGAAGTGAACAGCGGCTACGAGTGCGGTGTGAACTCCTCGGGCTTCAACGACTGGCAAATGGGCGACATCATCGAGGCTTACCGCCTGGTGGCCAAGCGTCGCACCCTGTCCCTCTAGGACATTTGCGGAAGGTTAATCAGCGAATCAGCCCACTGCTTCGCTGAGGGCGATCGAGTCCACAGCCCGATCGATTCCGGTTCGATCGCCCCATCACCCTTGATCTGGGTTTTCATCAGCCCCGACTAGTCACTAACCACGTGCTAATCGGGGCTGATTCTTTTGTCTGGCATCACAACCCGATCGCATCGGGTCTGTTAAAACTGACGGAATAGTCCAGCGGGGAAACCGAAACCCAAGGTGGCTCTGGATCGTCATTGAGCCATTCTGAGCCTGCTGATTATTTTTGCTGTTTTTGATTGCTTTGAATGATTACGCTCTACACTGCTCCGTCCCGTTGGGGGCTGGCTAGCGTCAGTCCGGCTTGCATGGAATTGGAAACTTGGTTACGAATTGCCGAGTTACCCTACCAAACAGCCTTAGCCACCGCTCAGGATCTGGCTCAGGCCCCCTATGGCAAAATTCCTTTTATTGAAGAAGCAGGGCAAAAATGGGGCGACACCGCGTTAATTATTGAGCGCTTTCGCCAAACCCAAGATGTTGATTTGGAAGCCGGTTTGAGCCAGGCTGATCGCGCGATCGCCCTGGCTTTCCGTCGCCTGATTAAGGAACATCTCTACTGGGGTGGAATTGCGATTCGCTACCGCGATGAAGAAAACTGGCAAGACTATCAAAACTTAGTCTTGACTCTGGTTCCCAGTCACTGGAGCAAGGCCCAGAGCGTGGCCTTTGCGGAGAAATTTCGCCAAAGCATTCTGCAACAGATGACGCAACAGGGACTGGGCCGACTGAGTGACGCTGATTTATATCAACTCATTGCGGCGGATTTGCAGGCCCTTTCAGATTTTCTGGCCGATAAGCCCTTTTTTATGGGCGATCGCCCAACCACGCTGGATGCCACAGCCTACGGTCACATCGGGAATTTCATTGAGCCACCCTATTCCAGCCCGATCGTGGACTTTGCCCGCCAAAAAACCAACCTCTGCGACCACTACCAGCGCATGTCAGCACGCTTTTTTGCCGACAGGGAGACCGAGCAGAAAGCGTCTATGCTGGTTACAAAGCTTGCCCAGCCGTTGGATAGCGCCTTCGCTGAAGAAGCAGGGCCGATCGGGTTGTCCATGAATGAACTTTGATGAATGAATTTTGATCAAACCAGCCGTCATTCAACTGGCCGTAGTCCAATCAGTTTGGTCTGGACTAGCCTTGATGAAACCGGTCTTGATTAAAACAGCCTTGATTCAACCGGCTTTTATTCAACCGGCTGAGCAACTAACACACAGAACGAATCAAACAGAGAGGGAAGGAGGTCGATCGTGCAGGGGCCAAAACGCGATCCGTATCTTTGGGTGCATTTGGCGGGGTTGGCAGCGCTGCCCCTCTGTGCGGAGTTGTGTTTACTGGGGCTGGCGGCGGGGGATCCTCTGCTGCCGGGTGGCTGGGACTGGCTGTTGGTGGGGCTGTTGGGAACTGCTCCGATTGTGGCCATGCAGTGGTTGCGCCCGTTTTATCCCTTTTCGGTTTTGCTGGTGAGCCTGCGGGCCGATCGCCTCAACGAAACGCAGCAACGAATTTTGCAACGCTGGGCCGGCTGGGAAACCAAGGCGATCGCGCTGATTGCGTCCCTTTTGGTGCTTTGGGCTTTGCAACGGCTGGATCAACTCTCCCCCTTGGCGGCGGAAATTGCCCCCCTGGATCAACGGGCGATCGGGCTGTTGGTGGTGTGGTTGGGAGCGCTTTTGGGCAGCCTGCTGCTCACCGTTGCCCTCGTGTCTTTGTGGGTGTTGCTCACTCCGCAGACCGCCTTCAGCGCGATCGAGCCTTTTCCCGTTGGCAACGTTCCCAGCAGCTTCCTGCGCCTCAGTATCCGGCTCACCAAAGTCTTACCAGATTTGGAAAATGCCCCAGTGGCCGCGCCCGCCAAGGTTCCTGAACCAGAGTCAGCAACGCCCCCAGAAACCACCAATGCGCCCCAGGAAGAGGCCGCCGCGATCGCACCGGAGAATCTGCCGAGTCCTGGTGATCCCGAGCCACTGGATGCCACTGAGCCAGCGAGCACGGTTGAGCTATTGGCTACTTCTGAATTAGTGACGGATTCGGCGGCCGTTGAGGAGAGCGAGTCTCCTGAGGCGATCGAGTCTACGGAATCTGAGTTGATCAAGTCTACGGAGCCTGAGCCGATCGAGTCTACGGAACCTGAGCCGATCGAGTCTACGGAACCAGACTCCACCGAACCAGAACCCACCGAAGCGACCAGCAATCCCGAAACAGCAAACCAAACCGCCGATAATGATGATTGGGGCGATATGGTCAGCGATAGTGACAGCCACAGCGATGGCGGTAATGATGGCGACGGCTACTAGGTTCAGGGCATCGGTTTAAACAGTTTGGTTGAACAAAAAGTTGAACAAAAGCAAAACCCGACCTAGCGCAATGCCAAGTCGGGTTTTGAGTGAGTTAATGCGTTGGCTTGTTAACCAGATAACCGGCTTTTAGGTAACCAGTTTCTGATTAGCAATCAGTGACTAACCGTAACGGAGTGGAGCTGGAGGGAGTCGAACCCATCGTCCGCACCAAGTAGTTATACCTTGTTCATTCACAGGCTTAGTCTCGTTGACCCTTGAGACAGGGACCGCTACTTAATCCCTAGCGGTAGGATGCCTCGATTAAAGTCTTTGCTAGCAGGCCAACCGAAGAAGACCGGACAGCGCATCCGTTGGGGTTAAACTCGGTGACCTTAACGGAGTCGGACAGCGAGTGCTCAACCGTCTAGTTAGAGGTGTTACAAAACTTAGGCAACAGCCACAGTCTTGCGAGCGAAAGGAACGATGTTGTTCGCATCTACTTTTTTGAGCCATTGATTTACGAGAGTTAGCCCGCTCTCGGCCTGCATCACTCAGTACCTGTTCCCAGCACGTCGAAACCGTGACAGCCCCGTGGTGTTAGCAGTGTTTTCCAGCGTTTTTAGGGTTGCGATCGCCCCAAGCTAGGTTTGGCAACGGCCATTCCAGGAGGGCAACAGCAAACTAAGTTGAGCTTTCAGGAATCAAGGCATTAATTAGTGCATTCCCAATTAATTTGTTCCTAGGTGCTCTTGAGCTGGCTGCTATGGGAGTAGATAACCATCGTTGAATGCTCCTGTATTCTATCGCGATTGGCGGGCGATCGGGCAAGGGAGATCGGGCGATCGGGGCGAAATTTCCCTACTGGTGGCTACGGTTTTGCCCCCTGGAAAGCTGCCAGCCCAAACGCGAGCCAACTGACAATGAGACCCACACCCCCGATCGGGGTAATGACACCCAAAATTTTGGGCGCACCGAAACTGAGGGCATAAAGGCTGCCACTGAACAGCACCATCCCCAGCAGGGCAGACACCCCGGCGATCGGGAGGCTCGGGGCCACGGGTTTGGGCATCGCGCCCATCGCCACCGCAACCAGCCCCAACAGCAGCGCATGGATGAGTTGATAGCGGGCAGCCGTTTCAAAAATCGCCAAGGCGCGATCGCTCAGTTTTTCCGCTAATACATGGCTGCCGAAGGCCCCAGCCGCCACCGCCATTGCTCCTAAAAATCCAGCCCCACCTAAAAACCAGCGTTCCATTTGATTCACACCGAATTTTCTTGACACCGAATTTTAATGAATTCGGCCTTCCCTTAATTCCGAAAGCCATACTCAAGCACAAAGCAATCGGGATGAAAGCCAGCCAAAGGCTCTCGCAATTTAACCAATTCAGATTCAGGGCCGTGAATTGCTAGGCAGAACCTAGGCAGAAGCGTGATGAATTGCCATGATCTGATCCGCAGCCCGTTGACCCGATCGATAGGCTCCGTGAACCGTGGCCGCGTGATTGCGAGAGGTGGCTTCCCCGGCAAAAAACAGGCGATCGGCCACGGGTTTGGTCAGTTGACCGCGATCGCGCAAGGTCGCCCCCACTCGCAGGAAGGAATAGGAGCCGCCCGCAAAGGGATCACGCCCCCAACGAGTCACCCAAACCGCCGTTGGGTCAGGAATTTTGGGGCCAAACATCCGTCGCAGAGCCTTGAGGGCACTGGCGGCCTGTTGCCCATCGCTGAGAGCTTCCAGCTCGCGGCCCTGTTGAGCCGCATTAAACCCCAGCAAAATGGGGCGATCGCTGACCCGCTGGAAATTCACCCACTCATTCCACAGACCCGGCGGATCGGAAACAAACCCGATCCAATCCGGCTCTGAGGGCCAAAAGGAGCGAGGGAATTCTAAATAGATTTTGTTCAGAATGCCCATTCCCAGTCGATTGATGGCGCTTTGGTGGGTCTCGGGCAGGGCCGGGGCAAAGGTCACTTGACCCGACTGCAACACCCCAATCGGCAAGGTCACCACGGCCGCGATCCCAACCCATTCACCGCGATCGGTGGTGATTTTGACTCCCTGTTGATCATGCTCAATTCGGCGCACCACCTGGTTGAGCTGCAATGTCAAACCACTGGATAAGCGACGGGCGATCGAGTCGTAGCCGGTGGGGAACAGCACATCTGCCCCCTCAAAACCGTCGCCCGCATCCCACTCATTGGCCGATAGCTCCGCCATCGATCCGGCATATTCATGCTCGATCGACCCCTTCAGTAATGTCCAAACCGCCCGTTCATCGTCGGCCGTGAGGTTAGCCCGCTGAACCAAGGCTTGCAAGTCCGCTAGCAGTGGGCGATCGGTGGAACGCTTTTCCCGCAACCGGTTCTGTTGAGCCAACACCTGCTCTAACACCTGCTCTAGGCGATCGTGCCGGGCATCATCCACTAACCGACCATCCCAGTCATAAAGCCACTGATTTTCGGCATCCGTGGCCACGGTGGGAATTTGCCACTGCTGAGCCAGGGCGGTGATCGGGTTGCCCTGGATGCCATGGATCCAACTGGCTCCCAAATCCAGCGCCACCCCCTTCAGGGCCGAGGGTCGCAAAGACCACAAACGCCCCCCGACCCGATCGCGCCCCTCCAGCACCACTGGATCCCATCCGCGCGATCGCAACTGACGGGCGGCGGCCAACCCGGCAATTCCCGCCCCAATAATCAAGACCCGGCGGGACGAGTCAGCCTGCGTTAGCCCTGTCATTGGTGAGGATTGTGTTGATGGGGACTGTGTTGATGGGACTTGTTTGGATGACGATTGTTGAGCATTCAGCCCCCATCCCTGACCACAACTCACCAGACCAGCACCGGCCACACCACCCAGCATTAACCGCAAGAATCGATCGCGCTTCATGGCCAACGCGCCACCCTTTACCGCTCTTTTTTTCCAGGATAGGCCGCCAACTCCAGGCCTGGATTAGCCCTCTCCAAGTTGACCAGAGGCAATCAACGGTAGCTTCTAGCCATCTCCATTAATCTTCCTGAATTACCCACTGATTCCCATGATTCGGGCCCGGTAATTGGGTTACCATCGAAGACCCGCGCTTGCATTGGGTCCGCTCTGCCATGTATCGTCCCAATCCAGAAAAAAAGCCGCTACGTAGAGCGCTGTTACTGCAACGCCAGGTTATGCCGCAAAACAAATGGCACAACCTCAGCACGGCCCTGCGCGATCGGATCCAGTCCCTCCCAGAGTGGCAAACAGCACAGGTGATTTTTGCCTATGTGAGCCATCGTTTGGAGCCGGATATTTTGCCCTTGGCGCAAACGGAGTTGGGACGCAACAAAATTTGGGTGTTGCCCCGTTGCCAAGGGGAATTGCTGATTTGGCATCGCTGGCAACCGGGTGAACCGCTGGAACCGGGGGCCTATGGGGTTCAGGAACCCGCTAGCGATGCGCCCGTGGTGGAACCAACGGCGGCGGATTTAGTTTTGGCCCCCTGCGTTGGGGCCGATCGCCTGGGCTATCGGCTAGGCTACGGGGGAGGGTACTACGATCGACTGTTGGCGGAGGTGCGCTCCAATACCCACACGATCGGCGTATGTTTCGACTTTGCCCTATTGGACGCGCTACCCACGGATCCTTGGGATCGGCAATTTGAAGCCTTTTGCACCGAAAGCCAGGTGATTCACCCCCAATCCCACGGCCCCACCCACATTCGGATCACGATCAAACTTTTTGCCGTCTATCAAGAAACATTCAGCAAATCAGAGCTGATTTGGGAATTGCCCGCTGGCATCACGGCCGGTGAAGTTTGCGATCTGATGATCCAAAAGCATCCCAACCTGGGACATTGGCGAAACATGACCCGCTTCGGCATTAACTTTCAGTTTGTGCCCGATAGTACCCTGCTGCGGGATGGGGATGAACTGGTTTTAATTCCACCGGTCAGCGGCGGTTAATTGTTCCGTTGTGATTTCCAAGTTGGATCGTGCCTGACTCAGTCATGCTGGGTCAGGCGCAGTGTTGATGCGATTAATGCGTCTGAAATCCTTTGTCTGCTTTCAGTCAGGGAATTTTGAATTCCATCCCTTCACGAGCCAGGAAAGAATCGGGCGATCGCTCCTTCAGTTGCCGTTCCACTTCATCCAGAAAATCATCGCTGTGGTTTGGCTCGTGGTGAAAGACCGCCAGATGCTTTACGCCCGCCACTTCCGCCAACTTGACTCCCTCTTGCCAAGTGGAGTGACCCCAACCCACCTTGGACGATCGGGGGTTGTTGTATTCCTCATCGGTGTACATGGCATCGTAAATCAGCACGTCTGCCTCGCGAGACAGTTGCACCACGTGCTCATCCATTCGATCGGGCAAATGCTCCGTATCCGTGGCATAGACCACCGTTTTTCCGTTCCAGGTAATCCGGTAGCCCATGGCTCCGTTGGGATGGTTGAGCAGCCCCGTCTCAATTTCAATATCCCCATCCACCACAAACTGATCCCCAGCCGTTAGGTCATAAAAATCAACCTCCGCCTTGATCTGTCCCACGGGAATTGGGGAATGGGGATTCAGAATTCGATCACAAAAATGATGTTTCAGCGGCTCGCCCGTATTCGTTTGGCACCCATACACCGTCAGCCGATTGCCCGGCGTGAACAGGGGCGCGAAGAACGGCACACCCTGAATGTGATCCCAGTGGTAATGCGTGAAAAACAGAAAAGCATCCAGCGTTTCGCCAGGAGCCATTGACTCAGCCAAAGACCGCAGGCCCGTACCGCCATCAAAAATTAAGCGCCGCCCGCCAACACACAACTCCACGCAGGACGTGTTGCCGCCATACCGCACAGTGGACTTGCCCGGTGCAGGAATGCTGCCTCGCACGCCCCAGAAACGGACTAGAAAATCGGGTGAAAGCGCAATCTCCATATTGCCTACATCAAACAAGACCGGAGCAAGCAGATCCGGATTGGACGGGCTAGGTGATCGCAATTCTCTTAGTGAGTGCAGCACCAAGGCACTGACCCAATCGAGCAACTGAGTATTCTCTAGCCAGGGTTATCGAGCTGCGCGATCGGTTGAAAAGCCTAATCGCTGCGGATCTGAGTTGATCACTAACACTAAGTTGATCACTGAGCTGATCGTGACTGATCGTGCGGATCGAGGGTTTGCTGAGAATGCTTAACGCAAATTGCCCGATGCTATGAGGCAAACTTATGGCCCCAGAACACCTCCTGTTGAGCCTAGCATAGACCGCGAGGATGGGCACTAACTACCTAGTTCCATTCCCGATCGCGCTGTTCCGTGCAAATTATCGGGAGCCGGCCAAAATCTAGCGCATGTTTGCACCCAAGCTCAGATTTTGGCCATCCCACCCTAACCTTCAACCCAAAATTGGCTCAATCGCCAGCGTCAAAAGATTCCAGCAACCGAAACAATTGAACCCCAACTTTCTAATCGGGCGCTGGTTCCGGGCCTCTCTGGCGCTGCAACAAGCCTACGGATTAGCCACCGGTTTGCTGGAGTTGGCTTCCTCCGATACTTCCTGGGTCACCAAAACCGCACAGGGACAGTGGTGCAGCACATAGTTACTGACACTGCCCATGAATAGCTCACTCAGCGTCGATTGACGACGATGCCCCACCACCACCAAATCCGCTTCCCAGGTGTGGGCAAGCTGACAAATGACCTTACCGGGCGAACCGTGGTTTTGCGACCACTCGGTGGGAATTTGGCGTTCTGCGGCCACATCGGCCAAAACTTTGAGCTGTTGTAGATTTTGGTCAATATAGGATTGCCAAGCCTCGTGATAGCGCTGCAACAAAGCATCATCAGGCAGAAAAGCCGGCACAAAAAATAAATCGTCGCCGGGGGGCATAGGGGCATTGCCTTCGCCGGGGAACAGCACATGCAGCAACATGACCGACGCGCCTAGTTTTTCAGCCAGGTCAATCCCCTGACGAAAAGGAGCATGGTCAACGGAAGGATCTTCAATGGCAATCAAAATTTTGTGATACATGGCTAGGCTCCTTGAAGGCTGGCTGGGATCAAAAAAGCGGGCCGCGTCAGCCAGAGTTAACGAGGGATCGCTGTAAATCAAAACCGGGGCCGTCCCAGAATGATCAGCGATCGCCGAATTTAGTCATACCAAAAAATAGTTAAGTGCTTGTTAAGTTTCAGGCTGAATTAGAAACCATCTCTAGTGTCTCTGATTCTCAATTCAATGTCTAGAAGTTGCCATATTTATTGATAATTCCACGAGCAGCAAGTTCTATTATTTTGTAGTCAATTAAATTCATCAATAAATTCACCATCTGGGTTATTGTTTGTTTTTTGATTAATGAGATGCATTTTATTTTTTATCTTGGCTATTTTTGAATCCACATTCAAATCCAGATGCAAGTCAATATTTTCTGCCAGGATATAATTTAAGGGTATAGTCTGGCGAGAATTTTTGATTCCATTGAATTTCTCCTTCAAGAAAAGCTCGGTCTTTTATGAAGATTGATGGCAATTAGAAGCCTCTAAAACAGTAGGCATCAGCAAGAATGATGGAAATTCTTGAGCTGTGAAATAGCCGATCGCCCTCGTGCTATGAGCGAGCTTCTAGGTCGGCTTCCGCTTCCAGGGCGATCGCTTGCAGTTGATCCAACCGTTGGGGATCGGCAGGGATCCATAAACCGCGCTGATGGGCTTCTAGCAAACGCTCTGCCATATCCCGCAGGGCCCAGGGATTTTTCTGGCGCACAAAGTCCTGAACAGTGCGATCGAGCAGATAAGCCTCTGCCACACCGTCATACATGAAGTCTTCGACACAGCGAGCCGTGGCGTCGTAGGCAAACAGATAATCGAGGGTGGCGGCCATTTCAAAGGCTCCCTTGTAGCCGTGGCGCATGGCGGAGGCGATCCATTTGGGGTTCACAACGCGCGATCGATACACTCGGGCAATTTCTTCCGCAAGTGATCGGGTGCGGGGGCGATCGGGTTGCGCATGGTCTCCAAAATAGACGGTGGGTTGTTGCCCGGAAATGACGCGCACGGCGGCCGTTAAGCCCCCTTGAAATTGATAGTAATCATCGGAGTCTAAAAGGTCATGCTCGCGGTTATCTTGGTTCTGCAAAACCACTTGCATTTCCCGTAATCGCTGCTCAAAGGCTTCCGGGGCCGATCGCCCGATTGGGGCCGCCAGGCCATTGCTGGGTGCATCGCCGCTGACGGGGCCCGAACGACCCGCACAACTGTAGGCATAGCTGCTCCAGTTCAGATAGGCCCGGGCCAAGTCCTGGTCGCTTTGCCAGTTTTGAGCCTCAATCAGGCCCTGAAGGCCTGCGCCGTAGGCTCCGGGCTTGGAACCAAAGATGCGGTAGTGGGCGCGGGTGCTGGCCTGCTCCTGGGTCAGGCCGCTGGCTTGCCATTGGGCGGTTTCCTGACGCACACGCTGGGCGATCGGGTTGTCGGCGGCGACTTCATCCAACGCGGCAACCAGGTAAACCGCCCGATCGAACAGTTCAATTAGGTTGGGAAAGGCATCCCGAAAAAACCCAGAAATTCGCAGGGTCACATCCACCCTGGGCCGCCCGATCGCGGACAGGGGCAACACTTCCACCCCCACCACCCGCCGCGCCGCCCCATCCCAGCGGGGCCGCACCCCCAACAGCGCCAACGCTTCCGCTAAGTCATCGCCTCCGGTGCGCATGGTGGAAGTGCCCCAAACCGACAACCCGAGGGTGGTTGGATAATCGCCATTTTCCTGAACATAGCGTTCAATCAGGGTGTCGGCGGCCTTACGCCCCACTTCCCAAGCGCTTTCCGTGGGCAGAGATCGCAAATCCACCGAATAGAAATTGCGGCCGGTGGGCAACACGTCAGCGCGGCCGCGGCTGGGGGCCCCCGATGGCCCCGGCGGCACAAATTCGCCATTGAGTCCCTGCAAGAGCCGATCGATTTCCTGGGGGGTTTGGCGCAAGGCGGGCAGGAGCCGATCGCTCACCCAAGCCAAAGCCTGATCCGTGTGGGATCCCACGGACGGCCAGGGGCGATCGGCAATGAGGGCCGCCACGGCTTCGCTGGCCTGGGTTTCCAGAACGGCGATCGCGTCTCCCAAGGTGCGGCAGGTGGCTAGGTGGGGCAAGCGATCGACCTCCGACAACGGATCGCCCCAATCGGCTGTGAGGGGATCGAAGCTCAGTTGCCAATCTTGGGCGATCGCCCGCGTCAGGCCTCCTTGGCCGCCTTGGGCAGAACGGGCGATCGCCACGGTCAAATCACGCAATTGATCGCCCGTGGGACAATGCCCAAAAATATGCAAGCCATCCCGAATTTGGGCTTCCTTCAGTTCGCAAAGATAGCCATCCAGAGCGGCGATCAGATCTTCAATGGCTGATTGGTTTTCGAGAACGATCTGAGCTGAGTTTGATCCCTGAGTTAAGGAATAATTAGCAGCTCCTAGTTTGGTTTTGAGATCCCGATCAAGCTGATTATCTTCAATCAGTTTCAATAATTTAGGAGCGATCACCCGAGTTCTCTTGGGATCTAAACTTTGCGCTTCATAATATTCATCAATCAGTCCCTCAATTAAGCTCAAATCACCATACAGTTCTGCCCTAGTTAATGGTGGGGTTAGGTGATCTAAAATTACCGCCTGAGCCCGTCGTTTGGCTTGCGAGCCTTCACCAGGATCATTCACAATAAATGGATAAAAATGAGGAACCGGCCCAAGGGCAATTTCTGGGAAGCAATTCTCTGAGAGAGCAATGCCTTTTCCGGGCAACCATTCTAAATTGCCATGCTTCCCAAAATGGATGATCGCCTGAGCGGCAAATTGCGATCGCAACCACTCATAAAACGCTAAATATTCATGGGTGGGTTCCAAGTCTGGCGCGTGATAGTTCAAACTAGGATCCCGATCGTATCCTCGGGCTGGTTGAATGCCCACAAAAACCTTGCCCCATTGCAACCCTGAAATGGGAATCACCGGCTCTTTTTCAATCACCGTTTTGGGAAACCATTGCTCATGATCCGGTTTCGGATTGGCCAGGGATCCCCAGCGCTGATTGATGGACTCTTGCACCTCGATCGGCAAGGTTTCAAACCAGGTTTGGTAGTTCGTGAATGATAGATATTGGCGAATGGATCGCCCCGTCCAGCCCTCAGGATCATTGGTCGTTCCTTGGGTCAGTTGCTGAATGAGTTGGTCACCGGTTGTTGGCAATTGTTCTAAATCACCCAAGTCATAGCCCGATCGCGCCAAAGCCCACAGAAAATCAACACAACTTTGGGGCGTATCTAAGCCAACGCCATTGGCCAAGCGCCCATCTCGATTTGGATAATTGGCCAACACAATAGCGATCGGGCGATCGCCAGGAGCCGATCGCCGCAACTTCACCCAATTAGCCGCCAGTTTTGCCACAAAATCCAAGCGATCGGGAATGGGTTCAAGCGCGATCGTTTCTGTTTCTAAATCTCGATCGCGCTGTTGCACCGATTTGCAAGCCACCAGCCGAGTTGCCACCCGACCGTCCACCTCCGGCAGCGCCACCTGCATTGCCATATCTCGAGGGGATAACCCTTGCTGATTGGCGAGCCATTGATCTTGGGTTCCGCTGCTCAAAATAATTTGCAAAACAGGCACATTTAACCGCTGCCAAAGGGAGTGGGGTTGCGCCTGGCCAAGGGTAGATTGGGCCTTGGTGATTGCAAATCCCGTTGAAGCCAATAACAGGTCGATCGCCTGAGATTTCAGAGCAGAACCCACTTCTTCCTGAATATCCGAATCTTGCAACGAAGCCACGTAAATGGGCAATGGTTGCAAATTCACCGCCAACAGGGCATGGCATAGTTGATCGATCGCCGCTAAGTTTCCCGCTTGATAATAGGCTCGATAAAATAAAATTCCAACAATTCCAACGGTTCCAATCGGTTTAGAAACTGATGAGCTTTCAAGAGCATTATTTTTAGGATATTGGTAAAGCCCCCAACGTTCGATCAGCTGAGGGTTGGGAGGCTGATATTGCGTTTGAAAATAGGTATCTGATAACTTCAAGAGTGCATTTTGAACATTCTCTACGCCACCTTCATTCAAATAGCGCCAAATCTGGTCACACAAACTTAAGGGAGCCGTTGAGTGGGAAACCAAGTCAGGATCTGGGCGATCGTCTCCGGGCAAAACCAACAGCCCAATGCCCGATCGCTCAGCTAGATCTCGCACCACCTCTAGCCCATAGCTCCAATAGGCACGGCCCCCCAACAAGCGCAAAACAATTACCTGCGCTTGCGACAAAACGTCCTCAGCATAGGTATCGATCGTCAGTTGCTGTTGCAGTTGCAAGAGGTTAGTGGCACGGATGGCTGGGAAATTTTCCGGCAGCGATCGACGGGCGATCGACAGTGTTTGAATATCCGTATCTTTGGCCGTCAAAACAATGATCGGAGCCGGAGTTTGCTCAACAAAAATAACGCCTTCTGTATTCGGTTCCCAGCCACCGGGCAACGCAGCAATCCTATGCATTGGTCTTTTGATCGTCGTGAGCGCTAGTGGAACAATGAGCAGCGTTTAGACAAGAGCGTTTAGAAAATTGGGCAACTTAATCCCGTTCGATCGCATCGGCCCTTAAAATTTCAAGGCGATCTTTGATTTGTCTTGCCAAAGACCGATCTTAGTCCTGGGTTCGTTCAATCTTTCATCGATTTAGTTGGAGCCATGGCCGGACATAGTAAATGGGCAAACATTAAGCGCCAAAAGGCCCGGGTGGATGCGGTGCGCGGCAGTGTCTTTACCAAGCTGTCGCGGGAGATTATTGTGGCGGCCCGCAGTGGTGCGGACCCTACCGGTAATTTCCAACTGCGAACCGCGATCGACAAGGCCAAGGCGGCCGGCGTGCCCAATGCCAACATCGATCGGGCGATCGCCAAGGGAGCCGGTCGGTTGGCGGGGGAAGGGGCGGAACTGGAAGCCATTCGCTATGAGGGCTATGGCCCCGGTGGCGTGGCCGTGCTGATTGAAGCCCTCACGGACAATCGCAACCGCACCGCTGCTGACCTGCGCGTGGCCTTCAGCAAAAACGGCGGCAACCTGGGGGAAACCGGCTGCGTGGGCTGGATGTTTGAAAACAAGGGCGTGGTCACCATCGTGGGCGAGGCGATCGAGGAAGATGCGCTGCTGGAAGCCTCGATCGAGGGGGAAGGAGAATCCTATGATCCCTTCTCTGGCCAAGACCAAAAGGGATTTGACCTCGTGGGGTTTGAAGTCAAAACAGCCCCAGATAACTTGGAAAATTTGGAATCAGTGTTGAAGGCGCGTGGCTTTCGGGTGTGGCAATCGGAAACTCGTTGGTTTCCCACCAACACCGTCGCCGTGACCGATCGCGATCAAGCCAAAGCCCTCATCAAAATGATGGACACGATCGAAGACTTAGACGACGTGCAAAGCGTCGCCACCAACTTTGAAATGACCGACGATCTGATGGCGGAAGTGATGGCTTAGGCGATCGGCCCCACAATCGGGAGGATCGCAGGCGAGCATGGGCGATCGCTCAGGAGTCAGACTAAACCCCATCACTGACCCGATCGGACTGTTCGATCCACTAACCTGTAGTCCACTGGCCTGTAGCCCTATAGCCTGTAGTCCTAGTTTTTGAGCCTGTAGTCCTAGTTTTTGGATTGGGACTCTTCCCGAGGGGGCAACGTCGCCAACAGCACCAGGCAGTTTTTGCCATCCACCTGCAACCGATATTCCACCCGATCCATCAGCCGGTTCAAAATCAACCAGCCATAGCCATTTTCCTGCTTGGCTTCCGGCACTGGCGGCAGGTAATTATCCAAACTGAAGCCCTGGCCGCGATCCCAAATCTCGATCGCCAGCTCCCGATCCTGCACCTCCACCGACATCTCCACCGGCAGGTGGGGGCGATCCTTGTGGGCATGGCGCACCACATTGGAATAGGCCTCCGCCAACACCAGCCGCAGACGGTTTGACTGGCGGGCCCAATCCACTCGATCGCCTAGCTCAATTTCCAGGGAACCGAGTAACCACTGCTCAACAATGGTTAGAAACTTCAAGTTGCTTGGGACTTGGATTTCAGTTCTCATCGGTTTACAGAACCTCCAGCAGCAGTAGGGTCTGGTCGTCTTCTTGCTCGTCGGGCGCAACCTGTTGCAAGGTCGCCAACAAGCGCTTGAGATCAAACGGGCTTCCTTGTTGCTTCAACAGTTCCCACAGGCCCTCCTGTTGCAACATTGAACCGTTCACCAAACTTGTTCCCGGGAGTTGTATGTTCGCCACTGTTGCTTCCGTAATTCCGTCACTAGCCATCAGCAGAGCCTCCCCTGGCTCTAGAGTCTGTTCCCCCCCCGTACCTTTCCACTCCGGCAAGATACCCAGCGGCACTCCCCGAGCCTTGAGATAGGTTGGCTCAATTTCCTTGAGATCGCCACCGGCCAGGACTTTTTCCTGAACCACCTGGGGCGACCAAACCACGGGGTAGACGTGACCCGCGTTGGCATAGCTCAAGCGTCTCGTGCTGGGAGTGTAGCGTGCTAGGGCAATCGTAATGAATCGATTGCTATTAAACAAATTTTCAAACAGGGCCCGATTCAGCCGCCGAATCGCTTCATCTGGCTCCGGAGACTCTGCCCGAGCCAGCTCTTGGCGCAAAACAGAGATCGAACTGGCCATAAATAGGGCCGCCGGAACCCCCTTTCCGGACACATCCCCAACCGCTAACCACACATCCCCCTGAGGATGGATAAAGACTTCAAAAAAGTCGCCCCCCACCTCGCGCGCGGGCTGGCATTCCGCCTGCACACGCACCCCGAGTACTTCTGGCCAATGTTGGCGCAACAAGTCCGCCTGCACCTGCCGCGCCACTTCCAATTCCATGCGGAACTGCTGGGTTTGGGCTTCGGTGCGCTGATACAGACGGGCTTGGGAAAGGGCCAAGGCCGCCTGTTCTGTCAGCTCCGAAATCAACGCCACTTCATCGGTTTGCCAGCCGGGTTGTCCTTGGCGCACCAGGGACAACAGGGCCAAACATTCCTGTTGATAGACCAAAGGAATGAGCAACTCATCGATGACTCCCCCTGGGCTGTCGCTGCCATCGGTGTTGACTTGGGTTTGCTGAATGGTCAAGTGCTCCAGGGCCGCTTGCACCGGATCCCGCAATTGCCCGTCTTCGTGGGTCAGGCTCCAGTCATCCCGATCGAGTGGGTAGCGCAGGGGTTCTCCTTTGGCTTGCCCCCCTTCCACGGGCTGCAACAAGGCGCAATGGGCGTTCAGGGTGGTGGTGATGGTCTGGGCGATGGTGGGCAACATGCTGTCGTAATTCAGGGATTCCCGAATTGCGCTCATCATGGCGTTAAACAGGGATTCGCGGCGCAGGGCCCTGTTTAACTCGTTCGTGCGGCGCTTAACCACACGATAGGTTTCGGCCGCTTGGTTCACGACGGATTTGAGTTCGTCGGGACTCCAGGGCTTTGTCAGATATCGGAAAACTTTACCGGAGTTGATGGCTCCTACGAGGTCTTCTACGTCGGTGTAGCCGGTCAGAATAATGCGGATCGTGTCGGGGAATCGATCGACGGTTTTGCTCAAAAACTCAGTGCCGTTCATGCCCGGCATCCGCTGGTCTGAGACGATCACGGCCATTTCCCCGTCGCGATCGAGCACTTCCAAGGCATTGAAACCACTGTCAGCCTTATAAACCGCGAAGTCGCGACGGAAGGTTCGATACAACAAATCGAGGTTATCCGGTTCGTCATCAACCACCATCAATTTGAGGGTAGTGAATCAGATTAATGTGGGATAGGTAGCAATGTCATGCCAAGTCCATGCCCTAGTCGCTAATCCCGCTCGTTCAGCAGCCGTGGTTTTGAAACGACTATGCTGCCAAATCCAGTTGAAATA